>JAMCZG010000028.1 GCA_023485715.1 Patescibacteria group bacterium | reverse complement strand
GTCGTTGATCGCGGTGCGTCGAGTTTTTTTTCGATTTCTTCCCACCTTTTTTCTAAAATTCCGGGTATTATCTCTTGCATAGAAATTAAATAATTATAAATTTTCTATTTGTTTTATTTTCTCTATTCTTCGCTTGTGTCTTTCATCTCCTGAAAACGGTGTTTCGATAAACAATTTTGCCAAATCACAGGCTTTGTCGTTACTCACAAACGCCGAACCCAAAGACAAAACGTTTGCGTCATTATGTTCTCTTGCAAGTCTTACGTTTTCTTCGTTTATTCCTAAAAACGCCCTTACGTTTTTTATTTTATTGGCTACGATACATTCTCCGGCGCCGGATTTTCCAAAAACAATCCCCTTTGATCCGGGATTTTCCGACACCCCGATCGAAGCTTTGCTAATGAAATCCGGATAGTCATCATCTTTATTAAAACTCGACGCACCGCGATCAACGACATCATAACCCTCTTTTTGAAGAAAATTTTTAACGTATTCTTTAAGTTCAAACCCAGCGTGATCGGTCCCTAAAAAAATTTTCATTTAAAAATAATTTCCTTTAATTTTTTTGCGATTTCGATCGGATTTTTGTTTTGCCAGATATTTCGGCCCACCGCCATCCCGATCGCTTCTGTTTCCATGATTGTTTTTGCGGTTTCCAAAAATTCCTTCTCGTCCTCTTTTACCCCTCCCGAGATAACCACTTTTGTTTTTCCGGCCGATTCGACTGCCCATTTTAAAGATTCCAAATCTCCCGGATATTTTATTTTAATAATGTCTGCGCCCAATTCCAACCCGAGTCTTGCGCAATAGGCCGTTAATTCTTTCTTGTCTTTTCCGGCGATCGATTTTCCGGCTAAATACATCCATCCGATTACAGGAATCCCCTTTTCGTGCGCTTGCCGAACGACCGATGAAAATTCCGAAGTCATCTTGCTTTCGAACTCACTTCCTACATAAATCGTATAGCCAAGTGCAACTGCTCCCAAATCCAATGCTTCATCGACTGTGCAAAGAAGCGGCGAATACGGATCTTGTCCTTCGACTAGGTTTGTTTTTCCGTTTAACTTTAAAATTAGAGGAATTTTTTTAGCGTGTTCAGATCTAAAATAATATTTTTCCGCGATACCTTTTTGCAAAATTATCGCATTAGAACCACTTTTTATTCCGATATCTAATATAAAATTCGGGTCAATATTTTCGTCGTTAAAATCAGATGGCCCGTGCTCAAAACCCTGATCGTAAGCAAGATATAATGCCTTTCCCCTTGTCGTAATTTTGTCTAGCGAAATCATACAGTCATTAATTTCTCTTCCATTTCAGTTTTTTTTAAAAGTCCTACTTGCGCACCGATTTTTCCGATAACCGAAGTTGCGTTTAACGTCCCTCTATTCATGGCCTCTTCGATTGTTTGGCCAGAAATTATGGCCGAAATAAATCCCGAAGTATAGGCATCCCCTGCGCCTGTTTTATTCATAATTTTCACATCGATTATTCCGTGAGAATAAGTTTTTTTATCTTGATCTATGCAAAATGAACCGTTCACCCCGTCTGTAATTACCACTATTTTTGGCCCCGTTTCCTGAAGCGCTGTTAAAAGTTTTTCGATTTCTTTTCGATCAGTTGGAATTTGATCCGCTGATTTGGTGGATGTAATTTTTACTGCTTCTTCTTTGTTTAAAAAAAGTATATCTGTCTTTTTAAGAGTATCCGAAATCGAATTATATCCTTCTAAAAGCTGTAATGTCCCGGGGTTAAAAGCGAGTTTTAAATTCTTATTTTGAACAAAGTCCAAAGTCTTTTTATACGCCTCTTTCCAAGCCTCCCCGAGACTAGTTAGATAAACCCATTCTGTGTAGAAATTTGAAAAATCAAAATTATTTCCTCTTAATACATGCTCGACAAAAAGGGTACGTTCTCCCTTGTAGTTTATTCCGACAGAGAAAGAAGAGATTCCGTTTTTCCTTTTTATATATTCTTCAGAAACGTTTTCTGTCTTTAAACCCTTAACGATCATATCTGAAAAATCATCATCGCCGATCTCAGAAAAAATGGCTGTTTTTAAACCAAGTCTCGATAACCCGACCGACACATTACACGCGTTTCCCCCCAAGAAAAATTTCGCGCTCTCAACCGGAATTTTAGTGCCGTACTTAAAACAAAGCTCAGAATCCTTAAAATTTACGCGGCCGTTTTTTTCGTCGATCGTTAAGAAGATATCGATCACAGCGTCGCCGATCGCGACCAAATCGTACTTGTTCACTTTTCAATAATAATAAAAAGAGGATTTATAATCAACCGATGAATTTATTTTCCGACGATAATAAGCGCGTCGGCAGAGGACGAGGCGGATAAATCTTCTGACGTAGAATCGACCGTGTAATCTTTTGAGATATCAGATTTTAAAAGTGGAAGATACTTTGAAAAATCGGGTTTGACCGAAATTGTCACGTTTTCATAGTCGAAAGTTTCAGCGTTTCCAACTCCGACGACACGATAGCCAAAACCTTTTAAGTAATCAGAAAATTTACTCGCGACCCCAACAGTCCCGCTCCCGTTTTGGACCGAAACTCTAAGCTCGCTTCTGTCGAGACCCGTTTTTTTGTCGACAGGGTTGGCAGTAGAAGTTGGCGTCGGAGCTTTTTCGCCCGACGTAGGAGTCGGCGTTGATTCGTTTCCTCCGGTCGGCGTCGGAGTGTCAGTCGGAAATTGAAATTCGGTCGGCGTCGGCGTTATCGCTTGTGCCTTTTCTGAAGTTTTATTAGACGATCCCAAAAAACGTATTCCTAAGAAAATTAAAATCGCGACCACAATAACGGCTGCAATTATTATAAACGGGCGTTTTGATCGTCTTTTTTCCGGTGGTTTAAAAGAGATTGTCGAATCTCTAAATCCTGCCTCTTCCATTTGTTGCCCAAAGTATAACACAACTTGTCAATTTTGCAACCTTTTCCTGTTACTTTGATATAATAGAGTTGTTCCATGAAAAAAATTATTTTGTTAATCATCGTTTTTTTTCTCGCTCTTAATATCTCTGTTTTCGTATTGCCGAGTAGAATATACTCTGATGAACTCGATGATTTAAACAAACAGATAAGCGATCTTACTGCTGCGCTGAATATGTCGATAAACGCGACAAGACCACTCGAGTCACAATTAAAAAGCCTCCAGATCCAGATAAAAGAAATTAAAAATCGTGTCATCGTAATCGAAAAGGATATCGAAATTAAGAAAAAAACGATCGAAGATGGCTATAAAGATTTAGAAAAACAACAAAAAATACTAAATATAGCGATTAGAAATTATTATATTAAAAGTTACTACAATTCTCCGATTTTAGTCTTTTTGTCAGGACAGTCTGCTTCTGAAATTACGCAAATACTCGCCTATCAAAAAGCTAAGGCAGATCAAGATAAAACAATCATTATGAATATTGCGATTTCGATCGCAGATTTGGAAGTTAAAAAAAACAACCTCGAAAGCGAGCAAAAAAGACTCGCCTCTGTTAAAGCAAGTCTCGATGAACAATCTAGTAAACTAGATAAAGTCGTTTCTGGCGCAAAAGAATATCAAACTACCTTGTCGACAAAAATCGCCCAGCTTTCGACAAGACAACAGGAATTGCTCGCGCAAAAACTCGGAAGTCTTAATCTACCTAAGTCTGCGTATTCGATGAGAGGCGGATGCACAGACGACAGAAGTATCGATCCTGGATTCAGCCCGAGATTCGCGCTTTTTACATACGGTGTTCCAAATAGAATCGGGCTTAGCCAGTACGGAGCGTGGGGAAGAGCAAAATCTGGCCAGGATTATGAGCAGATTCTGCGCGCGTACTACAATTTTGATGCCATTCAAGATACGGACGTAAATACCAATATCAGAGTAAATGATAGTAACGGCTTTGATTCAGGAAATGTTATTTGGAATGGGAGCTTGGAAGAATATATTAAAAGAATATACGAAGTCCCGGATTCTTGGGCCGACAACAACCTCGCAACTTTAAAAGCCCAAGCGATCGCAGCCCGTTCCTACGTTTTAGCTGCAACTGATAAAGGAAGGCTGTCAATTTGTGCAAATGAATACTGTCAGGCCTTTCAGATAAATCCAAAAGGCGGCAATTGGGAGCAGGCTGTTACCGCGACAGCCGGAAAAGTAATGGTTCAGGGAGGAAATCCGATTAAAGCTTGGTTTTCTTCTACTCACGGCGGATATGTTTTTAGTTCAGGCGATATCGGCTGGAGCAGCACTTCTTGGACAAAAAGAGCTACTGACACCTCCGGCGTTATTAATAGTTTTTCCGATTTACAAAACAACGCGTACGACAAAGATTCCCCCGTGTTTTACTGCGACTGGGGGTCGCGCGCTCAATACAATAAGACCGCGTGGTTAAAACCCGAAGAAATAGCCGATATCGTAAATGTTTTAATACTCGCAAAAAACGATTCGTCAACTCAAAAACATTTATCACAAACAGACAAACCAAATCCCGATGGAGTCGATACGTGGGACGCAGATCGGGTGAGACAGGAACTTCGAAGCCGGAACCTAACACCTTATAATTCGGTTTCTGAAATAAGCGTCGATTGGGATAAAAGTGTCGGAAGGACAACCTCGGTAAATGTTTCTGGAGATGCTGGCAGTACGCCATTTACAGGAGACGAGTTTAAAAATTATTTTAATCTGCGCGCTCCTTCAAACATAAATATTGTCGGCCCGTTGTATAATGTAGAAAAGAGGTAAATTATGCCGGATATTTTTACTCCGAAAAACCAAACGACGACGACAAATTCAAACACAGAAGAGCACAAATCGGTGAATCCCCGTTTCAAACACCATCACCCAGGTTTTTTTACTTCTTTTCAACGAGAACCAGACGGAGTTAATTTTAGAGACCAAGACGAAAACGAAAAAATTTTACTTTTTTTACGGGCACATTTTGCCAAAAACTTGTCATGGATTTTAATAACTCTTGTCTTACTCGCTGTTCCTGTATTAATACTTTTTTTATCTCCGGTCGTTCGTATTATCCCCGCCTTTATCCCGGAAAATTTTATTATATTTTTTGTTGTTTTTTATTACGTTTTGGTTTTTAATTACACCTTTGTAAAATTTATCACATGGCACTACAATATTAGTCTTGTTACTAACGAACGCATAGTCGATATTGACTTTTACGAACTTGTATACCACAACGTCGCGATGACAAAACTCGAATTAGTCGAGGACGTAAGTTACACCCAGGTCGGGTTTTTTGCCACACTTTTTAATTACGGTGACGTAATCGTCCAAACAGCCGGGGAAATCGTGCATTTTGATTTTCTAGCAGTAATAAATCCGTCTAGAGTGGTAGGCATAATTAATGAATTAATCGGAAAGAAGGGACATGCCAGATAATATTTTGTCTTTATTGCAACTTACCAGCCCGTTATTTTTGATAAAAATTGTATTTTTAATCTTTTTATCGGCCTATATTATTTTTTCCCTCATCGTTTTTAATCAAGTAAGGACTATGAATAATGTTATTTCGGAAATTCATACATCGACGACTCTGACTATAATTACGGTTATAAATATAGTCATCGCAATTTCGCTTTTTTTGGCAGCGCTTGTTATACTGTAATCGAAAATGGCCGAAGAAAATTATAATCCAGACAAACCAAAACTGGCTTTCTCTAAAATCGTCGCAACACCGACGCTCACGTCTTGGTCGCAGGCCTATAATGCGGGTGGACTTTTCGCAGTTCTATCGCTTTCCAAAGAGGAAGTCGGAGAGGATGAATCTCTCGCTTCGGTCGGAAAAGATATTTTAAATACCCTCGAAACCGAGTTCTTCACGCTCGAAGTCAAAGACCTCGAGTCGATTAAAAAAGCGGTTTCTTTAGCTTTCGAGAAAATTCCAAACGACGCTAATTCCTGTTTTATAGTGTCCTGCATCACGCAAAACATAATGTATTGTTTTCTAGCGGGGAACGGTAAGATTTTAATAAAACGAGGAGAAAAGACCGGGACTGTTTTGGATTCTTCGGACAAGCAATTAAAATCCGCATCTGGATTTTTAGAAGACAACGATATCGTTATTCTGGCAACGGAAAAATTTGTCGAAACAATTACCAAAGAAAAGTTAATATCCGAAATCGACAGTTTTTCCCCATCCGAAATCGCCGAAAACCTGTCTCCTAAAATCCACGAAAAACAGGAAGGTGAAGCATCTGCAGTAGTTATTTCCTACAAAATCGAAGACCATATGCCAGAAAAAAAAGAGGAAATATTAGAAGAGGAAATTCCCCATGAGGAACCCCGCTCCAAGTTTTCTTCGCCCTCTTTTTTAAATTCGATTAAAGCAAATTATACAAAATTAAACTTTGGTCATTCAAAAAAAGTTTTTTTAAGTATTGCCGTAATAATCGCGATCATTTTGATAGGAAGCGTTTATTTGGCGATAAAAAATCGTGAAGATCAAAAAACAAAAACCGTATTTAACGAAATTTACCCAAGCGCCCAGAAAAAATACGACGAGGGACAAAGCTTGTTGAGTTTAAACAAGAATTTAGCCAGAGACGACTTCTTGTCTGCGCAAAAAACGCTAAACGACAACAAAAACCAGTTTAAACCCGACTCCGAGGAAGGAAGAAAGATCGCGGAACTTTTAACAAAAATCGAAAGCGCAATATCCGAAGTCTCCGAAGTAAACACCGTCGAGGCAAAAGAAGTTGATAAGGCAAGCAGCAAATTATTGTCGTTTGAGACAAAAAAGGAAGATTCCAAGCTTTTTGCGCAGAACAGTAAAAACATATATTACGTAAATTCCGGCGGTGTAACCAGTGTCGATAAGGAAAACGAAAAAGAAAATTTAATCATCAAAACCGACTGGGAAAAAGAAGCAGGCATCGACGTATACCTCGGGAACGTTTATGTCCTAGATAAAAATGCCGATAAAATTTTTAAATTTGTCCCGAGCGGATCTAGTTATTCAAAAACGGATTATCTTTCAGAAACGGCTGATCTCTCTTCGGCGACCGCGATAACTGTTGACGGAGCCCTTTATGTAATTTTGCAAGATGGAAATATTTTAAAATTCTTAAGGGGAAAGGCGGAAAATTTTAAGATAACGGGTCTTGACCAACCGTTCTCTAATCCAAATCGGATTTATACAAATGTCGATTTTGATAACATCTATATACTCGATAACGTAAATGAAAGAATCGTGGTTTTAAAAAAAGACGGAAGTTATGTAGCACAGTATAAATCCAGAGTATTGAAAGATGCAAAAGATTTTGAGGTTTTGGAAAAGGACAAAAAGATCCTCGTACTTTCTGGCGGAAAAATCTACGAAATTACGATCAACTAGGGATAAATTTACATTTTTTCTCATTTAAAGTATTATTAGGCTATGAAAATTACGAACAGAAGAGCCTTTTACGATTACGAAATTTTAGAGCGGTTCGAAGCCGGGATTAATTTGTATGGTTCTGAGGTAAAAGCAGTGAGGCTCGGACACGCAGATTTAAGCGGAAGCCACGTCAGGATTTTAGGGAGCGAGGCATATCTTTTAAACGCTAAAATTTTCCCGTATAAATACGCACAGATCGAAAACTATGACGAAAAAAGGACTCGCAAACTTCTGCTCCATAAAAAAGAAATAATCAGCCTTAAATCGAAAATGGATGGTTCAAATTTATCTGTTGTTCCCCTCTCGCTTTACGATAAACACCATTTTATAAAAGTTGAGCTCGGTTTGGGCCGTGGGAAGAAAAAATACCAAAAAAAAGAGGCGATTAAAAAAAGAGACCTCCGAAGAGAGGTCGAAGCCGAACTAAATTCCCCTGTTTAATTTTTGTGGAGATGTCCGGAAGTGATCCGGAGTCCAAGAATATCCTTAAAAAACATCTACAAGCTTATTCGATTTTTAAAAGTCGCTTTATTCTTTTCCAATCGACAGGAACGAATAAAGTCAAGGTTTATAAATAATGAATAAGGACGAAAACCGTTTTCCTTACCATATCTCAACTGTTTTTGTGCCCATATCACCCCGTTGAGAAAAGATAACATGAACAGATTTTACAACTTAAGCAGTTAAATAAGCGAAATTCGCTCTTGGCTGATAAGCCATAAAACCGCTAAAGAGTGACCTCTTAGCATTTATAATTTGAATCTGTTTTACGACTGTTATTCAAAGTCGGCTTGCGGTTTTTTAATGTACTTTCTTGTCGATGCGATGCATCCCCAAGGCTTGTATTATACCCAATTTTTACCCTTAAGTCAAGCTCAATCCCTGGCTAAGGCGAGGCCAAAAACGCGCCTTACACCTTTCCTTTTAAGCACTTTTGCTGCTTCCGAAAAAGTGGCCCCTGTGGTTAAAATGTCATCGACCAGAAAGATATTGGGATATTTAGATACTTCCACGCTATTACGGACTGCTAACGATCCAAGAATATTTTTCTTTCTCTCTTCTTTAGAAAGACCGACTTGAGTTAATGTTTCTTTTACCCTTTCCAAAACTGAAAGCATTGGATTTCCTAATTTTTCCGAAAGCCCTTTTGCTAAAATCTCTGCTTGATTGTATCCTCTCTTTTTTAATTTTGATTTGTGGAGCGGTATAGGAATAAAAAGTGAGTCTTTTGAAAAAACCTTGTAAAAACCTTCTTTCTGAATTAAGTTTTCGTAAAAAAGCTCGATAAGTACGTTTTTGAGGTCAGAAAGATAAGGGTTGTATTTAAATTTGTAGATAAGCTTTTTAACAATCCCTTTATAGACAAGGCTCGTAAACACGCCGTCTATTACGTATTTTGTTGAACAGCGAGGATGAGTTAAACTGTTCATTGACGGCCGGTCGCAAACCACGCATATTTTTTCTTCGTCAAAAGATAAATAGGAAAAACACCTGTCACAAATGTATGAGCCCAGTTTTTTACAATTTATGCAGTATTTGGGGAAAAGAAAATCTAAAACGCCCATTTAAGCTAAGTGTAGCAGGTCAAAGAGGTTTGATGGTATAATACGATCGTTTGGAGGAGTCGCATAGCTTGGTCCATTGCGAGGGTTTGCTAAACCCTTGAGCTGAATAAGCTCGCGTGAGTTCGAATCTCACCTCCTCCGCCTCACTCCGTTCGGCGCAAGCGCATTATTTTATTTTCAAAGGGCTTGCCTGAGAAGCGAAGTGACGAAGGGAGAGGTGGCCGAGTGGACTATGGCGTTAGTCTTGAAAACTAATGTGGCGTTTTCGCCACCGTGAGTTCGAATCTCACCCTCTCCGCTTATCTCAATTGTAAGGATCGCGAAGCTCTAAAAATTTCTATCTCCTCAGTTGTTTGTCTTGTGTAATCCATATCCCCTTGTTCTTTAAATTTTTGAGTAACTTTTTTAAACGCAGGATATACATGTTCCGTAATAAGACCCATTCTGTCTTCTCTATAATATTTATTAATAAGAACAGACGCTGTCGTTCCTATAACAGCCGCAGAAATCGTACTTGCGCATATCGGCGCTGTGTTGTCTATAACAAAGGAGCCGATAATCGCGGAAACATCTGTGGGATTCGACACTCTTGCGACAACGCCGTGAATCCTTGCTGCGATCATTCCGGCTAATGCACTACCACCGAACATCGCTCGATAAAAATTAGTATTAATACTTGGACTCGAGTTTTTTTTACTCCTCAATGTCTTAAGTTCAAAACCCGACGTAACGATTAGTCCTGCAGTCATGGCCGTTCCTGCGATAATCATTCTTTGCTTTGGATCTATGTGTTCTATTCCTTCAGAAATAAACGGGGTGGCCAAGAATTCTAAACCGATAACTCCACGATTAAGCGTACTTATTACTCCGCTGTTTACGAGAACTTCCGGATCCATTCGTTTCTTGACGCCCGTAAGGTATCGTCCTGGACGTTTGACGAAAGAGGTAAAACCGCCTACTTTATCCGAACCGTGTAAAACTTCTTTTGAAGACGGCATTTAAAAAACATTATATTCTTTTTGCCGCCGTTTGCAATCTTACGGAAAATATTGACTAAAATACCTTAATCATCTACAGTAAAAGTATGGAAGACAACGAATCCTCCCCAACTCAGGTAAGAACGCTTTTGTCGTGGTCTGCTCCCGGAAGGCCGTTTCGAAAAAGGGGCAAGGAGTATTACATAAACACAATTTTACTCGCGCTCGTAATCGAAGTGATCCTTTTTTTATTTTCCCAGTATTTGTTGATGGGAATCGTCGCATCCCTTGTTTTTATTGCTTTTGCCCTGGCAACTTTTGCGCCATATAATTTTCATTACCGGATAAGCACAGAAGGCATAACGCTCGAAGACCATTATTATCTCTGGCAGGAGCTTTATGATTTTTATTTTATATCGGC
>JAMCZG010000030.1 GCA_023485715.1 Patescibacteria group bacterium | reverse complement strand
TATGCGGGATTTTAACAAGAGAAAAAGCATTAAGGGAAATCCAAAATACGAATTACCCGTATAAAGAAGAGATTATAGATTACGTTATCGAGAAATTAGGTTTGACAAAAAAAGAATTCGACAGAATTTATTCGAGAAAACCCAAAAATTTTCTTAATTTTTCTACTTACTATCCCCTGATACAATTTTTAAAATTCCCGATAATGATCGGAAGAAAAATGCAATTAATTCCGGAGATTATTTATTTAAAGTATTTTGTTGAAATAAGATTTTAATGAAAAAAAATAAAAAAAAGGTATCGGTAATAATAGTAAATTGGAATAATATAAATAATCTTAAAGAATGCTTGTATTCCTTAAAAAAAATTAAGTATAAAAATATCGAAATTATTATTGTAGATAACGGCTCAAAAGACGGAACACTTGAATATTTAGCGAAAGAAAAAAAGAGCAACGGGAATTTAATCGTCATACGGAACAAAAAAAATTTGGGATTTGCTGAAGGAAATAACATCGGGTACTCGCTTTCTACGGGTGAATATATTCTTTTTTTAAACAACGACACGATCGTCGATGATAATTTTTTGGGACCGTTAGTAGAAAAATTACATAATCCTTCGATAGGCGGAGTTCAGCCAAAAATACTATCTTATCCAAGGAAAGATATTATCGATTCTATCGGTTCGTATCTTTTAAATAGTGGATTCTTATATCATTTTGGACACAATAAGCCCGATGCAAAAAAATACAACCGGGGAGCAGAAATATTCTCGATGAAGGGTGCCTGCATGCTTCTTAAAAAGGACGTGATCGAAAAAGTGGGCTTATTTGATAAAAATTATTTTGCTTATTTCGAAGAAACAGACCTTTGCCATAGAGTTTGGCTGTCGGGCAGTAAAATTTACTACGTTTCTCATTCTGTTATTTATCATAAGGGAGGAGAGACGGCAAAAGAATTAGACGTCTCTTTTATTCAATTTCATTCATATAAGAATAGAATTTGGACTTATTTAAAAAATCTTGAAATAAAAACCATAATAAAAATTATTCCCGTTCATATTTTATTTTGTGAAGTAATAACTATTTTGTATATTTTTACTCTTAAATTTTCGCTTGCATTTGCGGTTCAAAAAGCGATTGTTTGGAATCTATTTAATATAGACCGATTACTAATCGAGAGAAAAAAAATAAAGGCAATAAGAAAAGTGCCAGATAAATTTTTTACCCCAAATATTACTAGACGCGTAAGGATTAGTTATTACTACCACTTGTTCGTTTCGAGTCTGTCAGGCTATAAAGATTAAACGGCATTATATTGTCTATGTATTTACTGGATGCTCATCGTTCTAAAACTCTTAAATGGCATTTTAAATTTTTTGCGCGTGTTTTTATCGACTTTTTCGATCTTATCACGCAAAAAGAAGAAATAAGCCTTTTGGGAGAAAGGAAAAAAATTCTTATTTTTAACTGGAGGGATATCAAACACAGATATTCGGGAGGGGCTGAGGTATATATTTATGAATTGGCGAAAAGGTGGGTAAAACTCGGAAACACGGTCACTCTCTTTTGTGGAAATGACGGGAAGTCTAAAACACACGAAATCGTCGACGGAATTACAGTAGTTAGACGAGGGGGTTTTTATTTTGTTTATATATGGGCATTCTTATATTACATTTTAAAGTTCCGAAATAAATATGATGTTATTATCGACTGTCAAAATGGAATTCCGTTCTTCACGCCGCTTTACGCAAAAAAGACAAAATATTGTTTAATGTTTCATGTCCATCAGAATGTGTTTAGAAAAACTTTAATAAAACCATTGGCGTGGTTTGCCTCTTTCTTGGAAAATGGATTAATGCCGTTAGTTTATAAAAAAATTAAGTTCATAACTATCTCCGATTCTTCGAAAAAAGACATAAAAAGACTCAATTTGGGCAAAGCCGGCATAGAAATTGTCCATCCGGGAGTGGATACAAAGACACTAAGACCAAGAAAACGGCGAAGAAAATTATTAATTCTGTATCTTGGGAGATTAAAGTTGTACAAAAATGTAAAATTTTTTATTTATTTGGCACAAAGAGTGTTAAGGGAAATTCCTGAATTAGAATTTATTATCGCGGGAGACGGAGAAGAAAAATCAAAACTAAAAAAAATAGTAAACCAGCTGAATCTTGAAGGAAAAATAAAATTTTTAGGCAGGGTCACAGAAGAAGAAAAAATACGTCTATATCAAAAGTCGTATGTTTTTGTGAATCCATCTTTAATGGAAGGCTGGGGGATTACGACTATCGAGGCGAATGCTTGCGGCGTGCCGGTTATTGCATCAGATGTACCTGGCCTCCGGGATTCTGTGAACAATCCGGAAACGGGGTTTTTGGCAGAATCTAATAATATCAACGACTTTACATATAAAACTTTGTTAATTCTTAAAAACAAAAGACTAAGGGATAAAATGTCTGTTTCTGCAAGAAAGTGGTCAGAAAAATTTAATTGGCAAAACAGCGCCGAGAAATTTTTGGAGCTAATGAAATGAAAATCGTATTTCTGGATATCGATAATCTAAAAAATCCACATTGGGGCAGCGGACAAGCAAGGGCAACAAGAGAAATCGGAAAAAGATTGATCCAAAAGGGAAATTCGGTAACGGTTTTCTGTTCTAAGTACCCAAAATATAAAGACTATGAAGAAGAGGGTATTGTTTATAAACACATCGGACTTGCTTTGTCCAATCCCCAGCTCAATAATTTATTTTATTTAATCTCTCTTCCTCTCACTGTAAGAAATATTAACGCCGATGTTGCAATAGAACATTTTACAGCACCGATATCAACATGTTTTTCTCCTTTATTTACTAAAATACCGATTATAGGATTATCTTCTTTTTTTGCTTCAGAGAAAATGCGTAAAAAATATAAAATTAATTTCAGTCTGATCGAGAAATTAGGCGCAAAATTCTACAACTATTTTATTGCTCTAAATAAGACTCATCAAATAAAGATGAAAAATTTAAATTCAAGTATTATATCGACTGTAATTCCCAACGGGGTCGATAAAACATATCTAGAATACAAAACAAAAGAGAAAAATTACATTCTATATATAGGAAGAATAGATATATATCATAAAGGACTGGATTTACTTATAAAGGCATTTTCGGATGCAGCTAAAATTATAGAGGACGACTTATACATAATCGGCGGAGGGTCCATTTCGGAAGAGAAAGCATTAAAAGAATTAATTAAGGAGCATGATTTAGGTAAAAGAGTAAGAATTATTGGCAAAAAATCCGGATCAGCTAAAAACAATTATTTTAAAAATGCAAAATTTACTGTTTTTCCATTTCGTTTTGAGGGGCAAAGCTTAAGTATTTTGGAATCTATGGCCTTGGGTAAGCCGATCGTCTGTTTTGATATTCCAGAAATGGAATGGATCAAGAAGAAAGCTTCGATAAAAGTCAAACCGTTTCAGATAGACGGATTAGCAAAGGCTATTGTCGATATTTCGACAAACAGGAAAAAAAGGCTGGAGATGAGCGTGTATGAAAGAAAAGAGGCAACAAAATACACATGGGACGATACAGCAACGAAATACGATTCTTTTTTAAAAAGAGTAGTTGGTATGAGTAAAAAACTTAAACCCTTTCCTTCTTAATCAATGCAACATAGTTTAAAAATACTTTGTCTGAAGAAAAAATTTTGTCAAAGATTAAGCACGAATAAGAAAAAAGCAATAGCGCAGGATAAACAAATAACAGCAAATAAAAGATTCTATTTTTCTGTATTAGATTTACAAAATAATCATTTGCCAAAACAGAGACAGTCGAGAATATTGCTCCCTGTTTTTTTATTGTAATAATCTTTCCCCCGTATTTTTTGACTAATTCATTCATTCCGTATTCTGTAAATCTATAGTAGTCGTTTGGTTCTTCGTGCAGTCCCCAAATTAAGGGGAAACTTACAAGTAACAAACCCCCTTTTTTTATGATTCTTAAAATTTCTTTTATCATAATTTCGGGTTTTTTGTGATGTTCTAACACCTGAAAAGACAACGCGTTGTCAAAATTGTTTGTTTTAAACGGCAATTTAAAGGTTTTATTATATTTTTCATCAAAATAAAAATCTGGTTTTTCGTCATAAAATGAAAAATTTTTTGAATATGTTTTAAAATCGATTCCTTTATATGATTTGGTTTTATTGAATAATTTTTTATACGGTTTGTTTCCGCATCCGACATCAATTATGGACCCGCTGAAATTATATTTTGCTGTAATTTTTTTAATATCGGAATATAAATAATATTTTATTAAGAAATGGGGGGAGAGCAAAAAGACGATTTTCATTGTAATTTATTTTTTTAATGCGATTATCCTCATCTGTCTATTTAAAGTAATAGCGCTCCAGATTTTACAGAGAAAAAAATATATCGGTTTAGGTATAATTTTTAAAAAAATGTTGCTGAAAGGAATCCAAACATGAGTAAAAATTTCTATATCTTTCACTTTATATCCAGCTCGAGCGAATAAATTTCCCAATATCAAAGGCGTCCAGGTAAAATAGTGTTGATTAATATCATCTTCTGTGTATTTTTTTTGGATTCTCCAGTCGTCGATGGGTACAACCCAAATCATTTTACCTTTATTTTTTAAATATTTTTTTAACGTCTTTAAAACAATAAAAGGATCTTCGATATGTTCTAGGGCGTGATGAGAAATAATCGAATCAAATCTGAGAGCAAATGGAATATCATCGATTTTTGTAAAAATTTCTATGTTCCGTTTTTTTGCTTCTTCTATCGCCACAGGATTAATTTCGACACCATATTTTTTTTTACAGTTTAATTTTTCCAATATGTATCCCCCACCGCAGCCGAAGTCGAGTACTTTATCATTTTTATTAATAAATTTTTCAAATTTCCAGAGGTCTGTATCTGCGGCGAGCTGCCCCATTTTTTTTTGCCATAAATAATATTTTTTACCGTAGTGCTTATTTGCTTTCATTTTTTAAAAACTCCTGAATAACTCATGGTAATAACCTCTTTTATTAAAGGTAAATGAGATGTCCAGTCTATATTAATTTCTCTTTCGGGTAAAATTATAAGGTATTTTTCTTTTATAGTTTTTAATTTAACTTCTCTTATTATTTTTTTAAATTTATGAATACTTGTTTTATTTAAATGCTTGAATTGTTCTAAAAGGTGACGACCCAAATTAGGAATCGAAAACTTCGATTTCAGTACAATTTTCTTGGTGATAAAAAAAGGAATGATTTGAAAAGGTAGAAGAGCAAAAGGAAATCCGATCGGGTATAAGTGATGGCCCGTTGGATAACCATAATAAGGGGAGAATTCAATAAAAATTAATCCTGTTTTTTTAACAACTCTTTTGGCCTCTTTAACTGCCATAAAAGGATCTTTGACGTGTTCTAAAATGTCGAGTAGATATACAAGATCGAAGAAGTTATTTTTAAAAGGTAATTTCTCTGCAGAGAATACGGATATGTTTGCTTTTCCAACCCTCTTTGTAGCGGCAGTGACAGATGTTTTACTAATATCCCCGGCGTATACTTTTGCGCGTTTTTGGTGATATAGATAATAACTTAAAGGCGCGTGATGGCCACATCCGATATCCAGGATTTTTTTTCCTCTCACGTCAAAAATTATTGGGAAACGTTTTTCGATATTTTTTATTCTTTCGAGTCTCCATTCAAAATAAGAATTTTGGTCCTTAAATATTTTTTTAAAAGACATAAGTTTTGTATTGATTCACGATAATATCGATAAGTAATATATATCAAGCACAGATTTTTGTAAAGAAATTTTTCACATAAAATCAGAAAGAACTTAGCAATTGAGTTCAACCGACATTAAAATAATAACATTGATTTTAGTTATACCTTCTAGTATGATACTAGAATAAAATTTGTTTATGCCCGTCGCTTTAGAGGTTCTTATAAAAAAAATTAATCAGTATTCAAAAATACTTCTCTCAGATAAATATAAATTTAAATCTGCGATCGGTTTTATAATTTTTATCTCTTTTCTGATATATATAAAAGCTTTTTTAGGGTATTTCCAGGGAGACGAATGGACTTTTTTTGCCAGAGATTTTTCCATTTTAAATAAACCGGTTATCGGCGATCTTAAATTGCTTTTTGACGTTTTTGTTAATCCGACTCAATACGCCGGGCATTTTTCACCCGTTTTGTCACCGATATCGTATTTTGAATTAAAATTTTTTGGCATAAATTTTATTTTATACCAGCTTTTTTCATTCCTTATTCATGTCGGAGTTTCTTTGTGTGTCTTTTATCTTGCGTATTTAATTTCCAGGAAAAATTTATTATTTGGTTTTGTGGCGGGACTATTTTTTGCAGTTTCATCCGTGCATTTCCACGCAGTTTCGTGGATCGCTGCTGTGGGCGTGCAAATCGCAATGCTTTTTTCCTTATTATCGTTAATTTTCTTGGTACTTTCTTTTATTGAAAAGAATCAAAAATATAAAGCGTTTTCATTGTTGTTTTTGGTTTTAGCGGTTTTTTCCAAAGAAACATCATTTTTTTTATTTATACTTTATCCGTTAGTAGCTTATTTTTTAAACAACGGTAAATTAAAAAATACTTTTAAATATCTAAAGTCTTTCGGGTTAGTTCTCGTTGTTCTTTTTGTTGTCGAAATCATTTTTAGAATCTATACGAACTGGTTAAACAATCAAAATGTCGCCACGAAATCGCCTTATCTTTATACGATTTTCAATACCATAGATGCGACATTAATTTATAAAGCTATTACATGGTCGTTTAAAAGCATTACCCAAACTTTTATACCAAGCGACATCATATACTCGATGGGAGAAAAAATTACAATATGGGGATTTCCTTATTATGCGCAGGAGGCAAGCGTAAGAGGTACTAACTTTTTAATATTTACCCAAAGCGCAGGGATCGAAATGTTTATGTTCGCAGCAGCTGTTCCGATTATTCTAGGGATATATAAACTGTACCAGTTTTTTTCCAAAGAAAACGATTCGATAAAAAAATCGATAATTATCGGGGTCTTAATAATAATCTTTAGCGTCCTGCCGTTAATTTTTATAGTAAACTCATTAATCGCTAAGTTTGGTTATGTTTCGCTTTTTGATTCAAGGCATTTGTATCCAATGTCGGTCGGCGGAAGTTTGATTTTTGCCTCACTCATCGTATTTCTGTTAACTAAAACGGATAAGCTAAAGAAAAAAAATATCGGTGTTTTTACAATCGCAAGAAGAGCAGTTTTTATCTTTCTTTTTTTATGGGTTGTTGTAAACGCATATTATGTGAATAAAACCTTAAGCAATTACGCTTTGATGGGCCATCAAAGAAAAACCATAATAAAAAAAATATTGAACACCACACAAGAATTAGGCAAAAAGTCGGTATTTTTAGTAAAAAGCAATACGGGATATTATGGGTTTGGTCCGATTCCGCCGTTCCAGACAAATTTAGGTCAAGCTTTAACGGTATTATATTTTAAGAAAGGTCAACTGCCCGAATTTTTTATCGACAGCGATTATTTTGTTAATAAGGGAATCGCAGGAGAAGGCTATATAGAAAAGTCCGGAAGAGGGTTTGGGTATTACATACAGGACAACAAAATGGCCGAAGAAATGATGAGGGGTTCGTTTGACTCGTCGGATATTTATGCATTTTCTTGGGACGGCATAAAAAATGAAATTACAGACATCACGGAAGAGACGAGAAGGGCGGCTTATTCACGAATGTCATCTTATTCTCAGTTAAAAAAGTGGAATACTTATAAGTACGAAAAGGCAAAAATTACTTTTAAATATCCTGAAAGCATGCAGCTTGAAGAGTTAAATATTGAAGGAAAGCAAGACACGCTTTTTGACGTGATAGTATATCCAAAAAACGAAAAATTAATTTCTGAAGACCAATATAAGGGCGATGATTTATATCTAAGGTTAATTTTAAGAACTAAGCCAGAAACGCTCGGAATCGACGCGTTTGCTTCGCCGTTTAAGGATTCGGACGGAAATACAATCGGACCAAACTTTACTTTCAGGGGTGTCACGATGTTAAACGGGGATAATGTTACAACAGTATACGCGACAAAAGGGAAGTATGTTAAATATTTTTTTCCACTCAATACTCATGACAAAGAGTTTGAAATTACTGCTCTTGGTAAAAAAGCAGAAAGAGTTATCGTGAATGGGGAAGATCGGCCAAATGAAGAAGTTGAGAGAATAATATCTACAATTACATACAATGTCAGCAATTAAAACAGACAAAAAATTCGAAGAGTACTATTTTAAAGGCTGGTTTAAAAGGGCAGTTGGCGAGTTTACAGATAAGGATTTGGAAAGGTCGCGGAACTGGTTTTGGGCCTGGCTTAAGAAGCTTAATCAATACGTCCCGATAAAAAATGGTGACGGGAAAGATATTTTGGAGGTAGGGTGCTCGATCGGGGCGGTTGCGAGTCTTCTTTCGGAACGAAAATTTAATGTTTATGCATCGGATGTGTCACAGTATGCAATACAAAGAGCGGAAAAACTTTCTCCACAAGTAAAATTCCTGGCCTTCGATATTCAAAAAGGGATTCCGATTAAAAAGAAATTTGATATAATAATTGCCTTTGAGGTGGTGGAGCATTTAGAGAAGCCAGAAAAGGCGATTAAAATTATGTACGGCAGTTTAAAAAGTAAAGGCGTACTTGTTATGTCCACTCCTTATCCGTATAATTGGATCCACAAAGATCCAACACATATAAACGTAAAGTATCCGAAGGATTGGTTGGATATTATGAGAAGAATTGGATTTTCTAAAGTTTTCTATAACCGTTTCTCTCTTCTGCCCTTTTTTTATAGAATACATTACCGGTTGCAAATAATAATGCCATTTGCAATTCCTGTCCCTTATATAAATAGTCCAATATTTTATATTGGTGAAAAATGAAAAAAATTTCTAAAAGAAAAATATTCGAAATTATTGTTGTATTGATTCTAGGATTAATTCCTCTTTTGTGGTTTCATAAAAATGAGGTTATCTTGGGGCATGATTCGGGTCTTACACTATTTCCTCTTCCCCATTTTTTAGACAGGCTTAGCATTTGGACAGAGAGATTCGGTTTTGGTCATGATCAAAATTATGCATTGGCTGGTTTTTTTATTCACGGCTTAGAAGCATTAGTATCTTTCCTCGGGTTTAAACTCCAAAATTTTCAAAAAATAGTTTTTGTATTTTGGTTTGTTCTTCCCGGTCTGACGATGCTTTATTTTTCTTCAAAACTCGAAAAAAGATTAGGCCTTAAATATTTTGCGCTTCCGGCAACTCTTTTGTACATGATCAATCACTTTTTGTTGCAAGGCTGGCTTATCGTAGAAAGGACAAAATTTTCGATTTACGCCGCATTACCTCTTGTGATGGCATTTTTATTTGATTGGGAAGACAAGAAAAGGTCCACACTTAAGACCAGTATTTTAATTTCTATAACGCTTTTTTTTCTTAACGGAGAAGCAAGTATCCCACTATTCGGAGGATTTATTGTTTCGATCATAGTTTTTATCTTTTTTTATCTTTACCAGGATTTCTCAAAAAGAAGAATATTTAATCTATTCAAATTGTCGATCTCGACTCTTGTTGTAAGTGCTTTTATAAATGCCTACTGGTTACTGCCGTATGGTAGTTATGTTTTAAATTCTTATTCTGCGGCTGTGACTCAAGCTGGCGGCGTATCGGGTGTTCTTGGATGGATCGATTATATAAGCCGCTATTCTTCTCTTATTAATCTGCTCAGGTTGCAAGGAGTTCCAGAATGGTATCAAAATTCCTATCATCCGTATTCAAGTATATTTCTTAACAATCCAATAATAATTGGTATAAGTTACCTGATACCGCTCGGGGCATTTTTGGGCCTTTTGTTAATTAAAGATAAAAAAACTAGAAAAATGATACTTTTCTTTGCTGTTTTAGCACTTTTGTCGATGGTTTTTGTTGGCGGTTCTCACCCACCTTTTGGTCCCCTGTATACATTCCTTGTTTCCTATGTCCCGGGTTTTATCGCCTTCAGAACGCCTTTTTATAAATTCGCTCCTGCTTTATGGTTCTCGTATTCTGTTTTAATCGGATTTACAATTAGTTATTTCTTAAGTTCGTTATCTATAAAAAGAAAAACGTTATCGAATGTTTTACTTATAGTTTTTTGCGCATCGGTTGTTTTATACAGCTTCCCTTTTCTTAACGGACTGTTTTTCGACTATATGAAACCCGAGAGAACAATGAAAGTGAATGTCCCGCAATATATATATGATTTTGGTAAATGGAGCGATTCCAAAGACAGGATTAATGTCAGAACGTTGGCTCTTCCAGAACCTAATTGGAACATAGATGCTTATTATTGGGGTTTTTGGAGTTCGCAATCCCTAACAAGTCTTTTAACAAATGCACAGATAATTAACGAAAACGGGTATATGTCCAAAGACGAAATGGTGCTGATTCAATCACTGCACAATATGATGAAAAGAAACGATCCGGGATGGGAAAAATTTGCAAAATTTTTAGGATTTAAATCCTTTCTTCTGCGCAAAGATTTCAATTGGAATCTTTCTGGGTTAACAACAGATCCGCCGTCTATGTACGAAGCCGCGCTTAAAAGTCCAAACCTTAATCTCGTTAAGAAATTCGGGGACTGGGAAGTGTATGATTTTAAAGATACTAACGATGTCCAGACTAAAATCGAAGTAACCAAGGGTATTTCTTATTTTCCCAATAAGATTAAAAATTTATATTTACTGTTTTCTACTCAGTCGGTTGCTAATCCCAAAGAGCCGATTTTTGTTCCCGAGCAAGAAAGCAAGTTCGAGAATGAGGCATTAAAGCAAACTAATGCAGTCTATTTAGTATCAGATTGTGTTACGTGTGATTTGCAGCGGACATTTGTTAATACGGGAGCATATTTACCTTTGCTTATACGGGATTCGGTTTTTTATCCGATAGTTGAGTTTTTTGAAAAAAACGCCGAGAAAAAAGTTTTAAGCACATTGCAAAAAAGAGAGGACAAACCCAAATTTTATTTATATAAATCATTAGAAAAACTCATGGCGGTTGATAAGGGAACTCTTTTAAAAAGAGAAGTAAGTACTATAACGGGGTTATTTAATGATTATTCTCAAACTCTCGAAAAACTTGATCTTTCTTTAAACGAATATTTTTCTGATCAGCAAAATATTGATAACGATTTTTTAGTAGAGGCATTCGATGTGTTAAAAACGGAAAGAAACGCGTATGTTGCTATAGCGATGCGAACATTTGAAGATTCAAGACCTGGAGGATACCAGCCGCAATTACTCGACGCAGTTTACAACCAGATAGTAAAGAATTTTGCTTCTGTCGGAAATAACGTTTGGCAATCGACCGAGGAGTCGAAAAAGAGGTTTTTGTTGAGTGTGCCCTTAGAGCGAGAATACCATTTTATATATAAACCTAATGATCAAAATTATACTCTTCCAGGCGAGGTTAATTTTTCGATCGACGGTAAAAAATATTCCGCGCGACCCGAGATTCAAAGTCCCGGTTGGTATTCTTTGGGAAAATATTCCTTGCCAAAAGGCAATCATAAATTTGAAATTGAACAGCAAAGTGTAAATCTGTACGATGGTTCTAGGGAATTCCTAATAGCTCCGCGACTCGATAGCTTATGTTGGGTCTTTGATAAAAAAATAACAGGAATGAAGGACGATATTTTCAGAGTGACTTTCCAGCATATAAGACTTGCCGGATCAGATAATTTAGGTTTGTCTGTCAATTATTTATCTGGTGTACAACAGTATAACGGGAACCCTTTTTATAAAAGCGGGGAGGCAATATACCCGACATATAATTTGGTTAACTACATATACGATCTGGTGCTAACAGAGAATAATCAAAACGTGACATTTTCGATATGCGGATTCCCGTCGACAGACGAAACTAGAGTATCGCCCGTGGTCCGAATCGAGGGTCTTAATATAAGAAAACTGGATATTCCAGATTTAATCGCTTACGGAGCGAGTGCAAACGATCTTACAGAACCGGTAAATTATACATACGACAAAAAAACTTCTACGAGTTATAACTTAAATACTTCCGCGGGAGAAAACGATGAATACGCCGTTGTTTTGAATGAATCGTTTAGTGATAATTGGAAAATTAACGGAGTCGGGAATAACAGATTTAAGGCAAATGGCTATGCTAATGGTTGGATAATGAACGGTCCGCAAAAGAATAAGGAAATTAAATATCTTCCGCAAGATTATGTTAATCTTGGATTTAGAATTACATTAATTTCTTTGGTATTGACAGTGTTAGCCTACGGTGTTCTAAAATTAAAAAAACTATGAAAATAAAAATCCCGGTCACCGATACATACCAGTGGATAAAATTAAATATAGTTAAAATAATGTTTACTGTCTTTGTTTACGCAGTATTAGCTTATGTAGTTAATAGGCCTTACTTAAACATAGTCAGGATTGCCGTATCAGACCTTCCATTTTTGGTAAGTTATATTGTTGCTTTAATTTTATTTAGGCCAAAGAAGGAGTCGTTATTGAAGATTGCGTTGTACTTACTTATCCCGGGCTTTATTTTTTCGTCTTTGCGTGTGGAAAAAATTACAAACCCTTTAGGAATTTTTATTTATTTAATGATTGCTACTTATTTAATCTTTTCTCTCAAAGAAATTAAGATAAAAAAATAAATCATGATGGCCTTTACAAACGGCGATTGGAGATTTTTCTGGCCCCAAACAATTCGAGAGTTCGCTTCAATCCCCAGTGCTTGGGATTCAACTTTAAATACTGGACTAGGCAAATCTTCTTTGGGGTTTTTATGGATAACAAGTTATCTTAATTTAACGGCATTTTTTAGTAAATTTGGAGTCTCCTGGTATTTTATAAACTTTTTTTTCTGGTTTTTATTACCTTTTGTCCTTTCTTTTTTATCGGGATTCTTTCTTTTTAGATATTTCGCTAAATCAAAATCAAAACTCGCGATTTTAGCCGGCTTTATATACTCAGCAAACACATATTTTTTGTTAGTTATTTTAGGTGGTCAATCGGGTGTTGCGTTGGCATATTCTATTGCGCCGATCGTGCTGATGAAATTTAAACAATTTATCGATAATCCGCGACCAAAAAATGCTATAGTAGCTTCGATTTACATATCTTTGCAACTTTTGTTTGATCCTCGAATTTTGTATATAACTCTTATCGCAATCCTAATGTTTTTTGTGTTCGATGCTCTTATATTAAAGAAAAATTTTAAAAAAATAATCATTTTTTTGCCCGTTATTATTTTTATCCCCCTGTTGTTGCACGGTTATTGGATTTTCCCCTTAATTTTTTTCAAAACTTCCCCTCTGCCTTCGGGGTTTGACAACGTTAATAATGTTAAATTTTTTAGTTTTGCCGATTTTTCTCGCTCTATTTCGCTTCTACATCCTAATTGGCCGGAAAACATTTTTGGGAAAGTATATTTCATGCGGCCGGAATTTATATTATTGCCAATATTTGCTTATTCTTCGCTCTTTTTTATTAAAAAGAGATCAAAAATTATGAATTTAAATATAATATTTTTTGTCATAATCGGACTTTTGGGTTCATTTCTTTCCAAGGGAGTAAATGGCCCATTTGGGGACATGTATTTGTCACTATTTAATTATTTTCCTGGGTTTAAAATGTTTAGAGACCCTTCGAAATGGTATATTTTAACAGCTATTTCTTACTCTTTTCTTATTCCGTTCACGATATATTCGATTAGAAAAATAGCTTATTCAAAAATAAATAATAGTGGGCTAAAATTTATTCCTAATTTAATTTTAGTATTTATAATTATCTATTTAATATATCTGGTTTTTCCTAATACTTATGCAAAGCTTGGTACATTATTTACTCAGGGGGAGATTCCGGCAGAATATTTGCAATTTAAAGATTATCTGTCTAGTCAAAATACATTTTCGAGATCCCTGTGGATTCCCCAGGTGCAAAGATTTGCGTATTATTCAAATCAACACCCGGTGGTTATGGGAGAAGAATTATTCAAAAAAGCACGTCCGGAAGACCAATTAGAAAAATTAAACGATCCAAAGACAGAAAGTCTACTAGAGGAATTCTCAATAAAATATGTTGTTATTCCTTCTGATTCTAAAGAAGAAATTTTTCTTAAGGACAGAAAGTATGATGAGCGAAAATATTTAAACACCGTTAATGGATTAAGGAAGATTAGCTGGTTAAAAGAAAGAAAAAAATTTGGCAAAATAATAGTGTTTGAAGTACCTGGTTCAATGGACCGTTTCCGTTTAGAAAACAGCGACACAAAATTAACCTGGGGCGCATTAAGTCCATCGCAGTATAAAATTGAAGCTAAAAATGGTATAATTGGGCGACTTATTTTTTCCGAAAATTACGACGAGAATTGGATTGCGATAGCAGACGGCAAAAAAATAAAATCTGAAAAATATAAACAACTGTTTAATAGTTTTGTCATTAACGATAGATCCGATTTTGTCGAAATTTATTATATGCCGCAAGGGTTTGTTAACATCGGTGTTATAATAAGTATTGTAACCATTTTTAGCCTAACGGGTATAATAATATATTTAAATAAAAAATATGATTAGTATAGTTATTCCTCTTTTAAACGAGGTAGAAAGTTTACCAGTTTTATACGAGCTTTTATTAAAAGAAGTAAAAAATATAGAAAAAAATTATGAAATAATTTTTGTAGATGACGGGTCAACCGACGGATCTCTCGATTTTCTAAAACAAATTGCAGAAAAAAATAAAGCTGTTAGAATATTTTCTTTCAGAAAAAATCAGGGAAAAGCAGAAGCATTAAGTCTTGGATTTCAGAAGGCAAAGGGCGATTTTGTCGTTACGATGGATGCCGATCTTGAAGACAACCCGAAAGAACTGCAAAAGTTTTATAAAAAAATACATGAGGGATGGGATGTGGTTTCTGGGTGGAGGAAAAATAGAAAACATTCTTTTAGTCGGGTGATATCTTCAAAATTATCTAATTTTATTATTCGGGTTATTTGGGGCCTTAAACTACACGATTACAATTGTGGGTTTAAAATCTATAGAAAAGAAGTAGTAAAATCGATCGACTTATATGGTGGACTGTATAGGTTTGTTTCTTTGATAGCTTATTTAAACGGATTTACTGTTTCAGAAATAGAAATCGTGCATGAAAATAGGCGTTTTGGAAAATCAAAATACGGTTTTATCGCATTATGGAAAGATCTTCCCGACGTGTTTACGATGTTATTCTTAACACGTTATGGTAAAAGGCCGTTGCATTTTTTTGGATTTGCCGGGACTGTTTTAGCGCTAATAGGTGTTATAATACTTGGGTATTTAACAGTTATCCATTTTCAGGGATATGCGATTAACAGACGTCCCGTGCTTTTCCTAGGAATGCTTTTGTATTACTAACGGTTCCAGGTCTATTTTACCGGTTTTTTGGCAGATCTTATAATTAACCTGTCGAATAAAAAAGATAAAGAGTTTATTTTAAGGTACTCGACAGAATAAGATCACGGTTTATTTTTCGGCAAGAATCATTATCCACGGAAACGGATAGTTAATAGTTGTAATCTTCAGCCTGGCACTTTTTATCAAATTTTTAAAAGATATCATTCCCCAATGATTTATGTGTTCTGGATGGTCCCCGAAGTTTGCAACATTAATCCCCCGTAAAAATCTGCTTATCCGGTAAAACGGTTCATTCGGAACCGTTAGTAATAAATACTGCTTGGATACTCTTTTTAATTCTTCTAATGCGATTATCGGGCTTTTAAGGTGCTCCAAAACCTCAGAGCATACTACAAGATCAAATGAATTTTTATTATAAGATAATTTATAAATATCTCCTGTCTTAAGATCAAGGTCGGGAAACATTTTTCTCCCGATATCTATAGAAATATCAGATTTATCGATGCCCTTAAGCAGAACTCCAATTTTATTTTCTTTTAATTTTTGGAGCGTAAATCCCTCGCCACAGCCTACATCCAGAATTGTTTTTGGCTCTAGTGGTTTTATTGTTCTTATTAAAATGTTGTAAAAATTTTTAATAAGGAATTGTCTCGAGATATCGCCGCTTTTATGCTTTGAATAATTACTCGGAAGTTGAGTTTTTTTCATGAACGCATTATTATATAAACGGATTATATTATAGACAAGATCAGAATTAGAGTAAAGCGTAGATGAAAATTCAGGATATATTTTTTTTGGTAATACTAGCTTTCTTGATTTTTATGAGGAATCCCCGTTGGGCAACGATTGTGGGGGTATTATTGTTGGTTATGTCGATTCCTCTTTTTTCGTTCTGGATATTTTTTACCGCAGAGCGTCTTGTTTGGTATGCCGCAGCGTGTTTTCTTGTGGCAGTTTTAATGGCTGGTATTAATTTAAAAAAAGAAAGGTAAATTTGAAAATAGGAATCGATATAAGTCAAATTGCGTATAGGGAAACAGGGGTAGGGGAATATGTTAAAAATCTGGTTTCTGCCTTAATAGAATACGATAGAAAAAATGAGTACATCTTATTTTTTTCGTCACTCAGAAAGAATTTTCAATTTTCTCCCGCTCAGCGGGACAATTTTCAATCAAATTATAAAAATATTAAGGTTAAAAAATTCAGGTTTCCTCCTACATTTTTGGACTTATTATGGAATCGATTGCATATTTTTCCGATCGAGTGGTTTATCGGAGACATAGATCTATTTATTACTTCCGATTGGCTTGAACCACCAACGAAAAAAGCCAAAAAAGCGACGATAATTTACGATATGATTGTTTATAAATATCCTCGGGAAACAGATTCAAAAATAATCGCGACGCAAAAAAGAAAGCTAAAATGGGTAAAAAAAGAATCGGATATAGTTTTTTGTATCTCAAAATCGACAAAAAGAGATATCGAAGAAATTCTGGGCATAGAAGACGATAAGATTAGGGTAATTTACCCGGGAGCTTAGATTATGGTAATCGGGATCGACGGAAATGAAGCAAATGTTCAAAAAAGAGTGGGGATCGGCGAATACGCATTCGAAATATTAAAACAATTTGAAAGCTTCGGGTTACCGGTCCAAAAATACCGGTTTAAAATTTATTTAAAAGATAACCCCGTTATGGATTTTCCAAAAAGCAGAGAGGGCTGGGAATACAAAATAGTGCGGCCTAAAAAATTTTGGACCCAATTTGGGTTGCCGATTAATCTATATTTACATAAACCCTGGCCAGACGTTTTTTTTACGCCAACGCACTACTCTCCAAGATTTTCTCCGGTTCCGACAGTGATTTCGGTAATGGACCTTTCTTATATTTATTTTCCCGAAATGTTTACCAAAAAAGATCTTTATCAATTAAAGAACTGGACGAATTATTCTGTAAAAAAAGCAAAGAAAATTTTTACTATTAGCCAGGCGAGTAAAGATGATATAATTAAGCTATATAAATTAACCGAAGATAAAGTAGTTGTAACTTATCCTGGGTTAAAAACAGTCGAAAATAACGGGTTAAAAACAGCAGATATGGATATTATAAAAAGAAAATACGGGATCAAAGGAGATTATATTTTGTTTGTCGGGACATTACAGCCAAGAAAAAACATAACCGGTTTAATCGAAGCATTCTCTTTAATTTCGAAAAGAGGAAATATTAACGATCTCCAATTAATTATCGTTGGTAAAAAAGGGTGGCTTTTTGAAGAAATTCTTAAGGCGCCAGAAAAGTTTGGTGTTTCAGAAAATGTAAGATTTTTAGAATTTGTGTCGGACTCAGAATTAACTTTGTTATATAAAAATGCCTTATGCTTTGTTTTACCAAGTTTATACGAAGGTTTTGGATTACCGGTGCTTGAGGCAATGGCAAATGGTTGTCCTGTACTCGCAAGCAATGTTAGTAGTTTGCCCGAAGCGGGGGGAGATGCAGCTTTATATTTTGATCCAAAAACTCCGGAAGATATGGCTTCTAAAATCAAACGAGTTATCGAAGACAAAAAACTCAGATCGGAAATGGTTAAAAAAGGTTACGAACAGGTGAAAAAATTTAGCTGGGAAAAAACCGCCAGAGAAACATTGAACGTCTTGGAAAACGTTGTCGCGCGAAAATAATTTTATGAAGGATAAATACGGTAAGGAATTATCGAATAAAGAGATATCAGAAAAAATGGCAGACCGTTTTTTCACAATCTTATTGGAGTTTGAGGTCATGCTTTTACATTGTGTCGGTTATGTTCCCTGCCATCATTTTCGAAGGTTTTTCTACAGGCTCGCTGGCGTAAAAATCGGTAAAGGATCTGCGATACACATGGGTACAAGATTTTATAACCCCGGGAATATCGAAATCGGAAAAGATACAATTATCGGCGAGGGGATAGTTTTAGACGGAAGAAACAAAGTTTTAATCGGAAACCATGTCGATATTGCAAGTGATGTTATGATTTATAATTCACAGCATGATGTAGACAACGTTAATTTTATGAGTGTTTCAGCGCCAGTAATTATCGAAGACTATGTTTTTATTGGGCCAAGGGCGATTATTCTCCCCGGCGTAAAAATCGGCAAGGGAGCTGTTATTGCTGCCGGAGCGGTTGTAACTTCTGATGTTAAACAAATGGAAATAGTCGGTGGAGTTCCGGCAAAATTAATAAGAAGAAGGGAAATTAAAGACCTGTCATATAAATTAGGGCGTGCGGCTTGGTTTCGTTAATTTTCTTCAAAATCCGATTAAATGACGATTTTATCGATTATAATTTTAAACTATAAAACAGGAGATTTCACAGTCTCGTGTGTCAATTCTGTTTTTGATATCTATAAAGATGAGTTGAGTAAAAAAAATATCGAAATTATTGTTGTCGACAACGGCTCGAACGATGATTCGGTTGAAGAAATATCTGTATTAAAAAAGGAAATTTCTAATCTTAAAGTCATTTCGAACAAGAAGAATTTGGGTTTTTCCGGCGGAAATAATTTAGGAGCAAAACAAGCGTCCGGTAAATATTTTTTATTTTTAAATTCGGACACACAAGTCTTAGATAGGGGCATAAAAAGAATGATAGATTTTTTAGAAAAGCATACTCATGTGGGTATTTTGGGGGGGAAATTAAAAAATACCGACGAAACAAACCAGGATTCTGCGGGTAAGTTTTTTGATTTAATTAATATTTTTTTAATGCTTTTCGGAGGAGAAAAATTATTGAGAACAAGTCCCGATAAAGAAGCAATGGTCGATTGGGTGAGCGGGGCATCGCTTATGATAAGAGCGGATCTTTTCAGAAAATTAGACGGTTTCGATGATAATTTTTTTATGTATTTAGAAGACATGGATTTATGCTTAAGGGCAAAAAAAATGGGTTATTCGACTTACTTTTATCCTGACGTCAAGATTCTCCATAGCGAGCACGGAAGTAGCAACAGGTCATTTGCGATCATAAATATCTATAAAGGTATAATTTATTTCTATAAGAAACATAAAGGCTTTTTAGAATATAATGTAGTTAAAGTTTTCTTATTTTTTAAGGCTTTAATCGCAATTTCGATAGGGCTATTGACGCGGGATAAATATTTATTAAATACTTATAGAACAGCTATAAAATTAAAAACATGAAGATATTTAAATGGTTCTCAGACAATGTTCTGCTTCTTATTACGCTATTTTTATTGGCATTTATTCCATTGTATCCGAAACTTCCTCTTCTGGACGTGAAACATACGTGGGTATATATAAGGGTGGAAGATTTTCTGGTTCTAATTGCTGTTTTTGCATGGTTTATCCAGCTTATCCGTAAAAAAGCCGGGATTAAAACTCCGCTTACGATACCGATAGTTATTTTCTGGTTAGTAGGACTCATATCGACAGTTTACGCCATTTATTTTATTTTCCCGTCTCTATTAAACGTATTTCCGAGTGTTGCCTGGCTGCATTATTTAAGGAGAATCGAATACATCTCTCTTTTTTTTGTCGCATATTTTTCGATCCGAGACAAAAAGTTTATTTATCCTATTATCACCGTGTTGGTTGCAACTTTATGTACTGTAGTATTTTATGGAATCGGTCAAAGATTCTTTGGTTTTCCGGCGTTTCTTACGATGAACGAGGAATTTGCCAAAGGTATTCCTCTAAGACTGTCGGAATATTCTAGGGTTCCGTCTACATTTGCAGGACATTACGATCTAGCTGCGTATTTGGTTTTAATGATTCCTCTTATCGGTAGTTTGTTTTTTGGATTTAAAAATATATTCGCAAAGTTATTAATGTTAGTTACGGCGTTTTTGGGGTTAATACTTCTGTTAATGACAGAATCTCGGGTATCTTTTGCGGTCTATTTAATTACGGTAATAATTCTGCTTGTTATTCAGAAAAAGAAAAAATTCATTTTGCCCGTAATCATTGTAAGCTTGCTTTTACTTAATTTTTTTCAAGGAATATCGGAGCGTTTTGCGAGTACTATCACGCAGGTAGATTTAGTTGTCGATGCTAGAACGGGCAAACCAGTCGGAATAGCTACGCAATCGGTGGATAAAACAGGGGTTAAAAAAACTTCCAAAAAAACCGACAAAAAAGCCCAGCCGGTTGTGATCGAAGAAATACAGTCAACCGGGGAAAATTTACCTCAAGGCACGGGCTACATCAGTTTTCCTTCTGAGCCGACAGAAAAGACAATAACCCAAGTTTTTTACAAAAGGCTAAAAGTCGGCGGGGGAGAAGAATCGGACGAGATAACGAGCGTAGAGGGAAATTTTGTTGTTAAAAAGGCGCTGGCTTACGATGTTTCTTTCACTACCAGATTTCAAGGGGAATGGCCAAGAGCAATCGATGCGCTTAATCGGAATATCTTTACCGGAAGCGGATATTCTTCGATCAGTTTGGCTACAGATAATAATTATTTAAGAATTTTGGGAGAAATTGGCGTCTTGGGTCTTGTATCGTTTTTGTCGATATTTTTTGTAATGGGTATATATATTAAAAAGGTAATAGATGACGTTGATTCGAAAGTCGTTAAAAGTTTTGTTTTGGGATTTGTAGCCGGTATCTTCGGTTTAGGCTTAAACGCAGTACTTATCGATGTTTTTGAGGCTTCCAAAGTGGCTTTTGTTCTCTGGCTACTGGTCGGAATCACATTGGGGATATTACATCTTTATAAAAAAAGAAAAATAAATTACTTTAAGGAGTTTAAAGAGCTAGCCTTATCATCAACATTTCTCATTATATATATTTTTCTTATCGCTTTCGGAATTTTCTGGATGATATTTGGAAATTTTTTCGTGGGAGATGATTTTACATGGCTTAAATGGGCAGCAGATTGCAAAAAAGTTTTATACAAAAGCGGGTTAGTTAAATGTGAGCCACCTTGGAATACTATAGCAAATTATTTTACTAACTCAGATGGATTTTTCTACAGGCCCGGAGCAAAAATATATTTCTATATAACCTACGCGATTTTTTGGTTAAATCCGGTCGCGTATCACGTTTTTTCGGTTATTTTACATGCGATCGTGTCTTCGCTTGTTTTTATCATCTCCAAAAAGATATTAAAAAGCAAACTCTTCGCTTTTATCGTAGCATTGTTCTTTTTGGTTTTAGGATCTCACTCTGAGGTTGTATATTGGATTTCTTCCACAGGCCATTTAATTTCTGTGGTTTTCATTCTTTTCGGCTTGTTGTTTTATATTCTTTGGAAGGAAAAGAAAGCTTGGGTTTATCTTGTTTTTTCAGTGTTAGCAGTGTTTTTAGCACCTCTTTTTTATGAACTCGGGATTATCGCGCCACTACTTATTATTGCATACGAAATAATAATGAGAAAAGGAGCGCGGGTTATTATTAATAGCGGCTATTATCTAATCTATTTAGTTTCAATTCCGATCTATTTATGGGTAAGAAATATTTCGCAAAGTCATTGGCTCAGCGGCGACTACAATTATAATTTATTACATTTTCCCTATAATTTTTTTGGAAATATTTTTGGATATTTAGGACTGGTTTTTTTCGGTACAAAATGGCTTGATTTCTATCAAAAACTGCGCTTGTTTGGCAAATCGAATCCGATATATATCGTTATTGCTATCGTAATAATCCTTGTAGTCTTGTATTCAATTTACAGGTTCTTAATTAAAAAACTTGGTTCTTCGGATAGAAAAGTTGTGTTAATTTCTATCGCTATATTTATCTTGGCTCTGCTTCCATATTTGGGATTGGGCAACATATCGATTCGCTATGTATATTTAGCATCGTTTGGGGCTCTGCTTTTGTTTGTGTTTATAATAAAATTAATTTTCGACCGCTTGTTTTTATTCAGAAACAAATTTTACTCGATTAGTTTTCTGGTTATTTGTGTCGGGTTGTTTTTGGTTTTCAATATTTATGAATTAATAAGAATAAACGAAGATTGGAAAAGAGCAGGTAGTATTACAAGTAAATTATTGGTGGACTTTAATGAGACTTTTGCAAAAACTAAAGCGGCGACATATAATCCGGTTTTTTACTTTACTAATGTACCGATTAAAAAAGGAGAAGCGTGGGTTTTCCCGGTGGGTTTACCAGACGCGCTTTGGTTTACTTTTCAGTATGAATACTTAAAAGTAAATATATCTCCTTCTTTGGACCTTGCTTTGGATGCGGCCGAAGGATCCTCGAGTGCCAAAGTCTTTGAATTCGATAACAACGGCAACGTCGAACAAGTTTTCAGAACAAAAAAGACAATAACCGTCCCGATAGAAAATAAATAAATTAAGTGTAAATGAAAAAATTAGAGCTCTTTTTGTTAATAATAATAGTTGTCGGTGCATTCTTGGTGCGTTTGTATAAAATCGACAATCCGATCGCCGACTGGCATTCGTGGCGACAGGCAGATACTGCCGCGGTTGCGAGAAATTTTGTAAAAGACGGATATAATTTTTTTTGGCCCCAGGTAGATAATTACGCCATAACAAACGAATGGGGACTACAAAATCCAAACAGATTGTTTTTAGTCGAGGCGCCAATATACCAGACAATAATTTATATCGCGTACAACATTTGGGGAGTTCATGAATATATTGCTCGACTCATTTCTGTAGTTTTTTCATTAGGGTCGATAATTTTAATTTATTTTATCGCTAGGCGTTTTTTTGGAAAAATGGTCGGTTTCTGGGCTGCGATTTTTTTTGCATTTATTCCTTATAGTGTCTATTACAGCAGGGTAATAATGCCAGAACCCATGATGATATTTTTTTCTTTGGCGTCGATTCTTGCTTTGTTCCTCTGGCGGGATAAAAATAAATCGTGGTTATTAATTTTGAGTTCCGTATTTGTTTCATTGACTTTTCTTTTAAAACCCTATCAGGTTATACTTTTTTTACCTTTTTTATATTTTTTCTTCAGAGAATTTGGTCTGTCTATACTTAAAAAATGGGAGTTTTGGAGTTTTTTGATTATCTCACTTGTACCGCTTATCTTGTGGAGAAATTATATATCGTTACACAGAGAAGGAATTCCTGCTTCAACATGGTTATTTAACGACGGAAACATAAGATTTACAGGAGCATTTTTCCGTTGGATATTTGCGGAAAGAATCGCAAAAATTATTTTAGGTTATTGGGGTATTTTTTTCTTAATGTTGGGCATTATTCTAAAACCCGGAAAAAAAGAAGGGTGGTTTTTCCATTTATGGCTTTTAGGGGTCATAATATACTTCCTTGTGATTGCCCGCGGAAATGTTACGCATGATTATTATCAAATCCCGATCTTGCCGGTTTTAGTGATATTTCTAGCAAAAGGAATAACATTTTTAATAAGAACAGTAAAAGAGATTTCCCGAATTGTAGTCTGGCCGACGATCGCGATTATTTTGTTTTTTATGTTCGCGTTCAGCTGGTATGAAATTAGGGGTTATTATTGGATAAATCACCCAGAAATTGTCGAGGCAGGAAGAGATGTTGATAAATTAACCCCAAAAGACGCGCAGGTTGTCGCCCCATATTCTGCAGACGTGGCGTTTTTATATCAAACAAATAGGCATGGGTGGTCAATAATGCAAAAACCGGTTGCAGACCTTGTAACAGACGGCGCAACACACCTCGTGAGTACAAATCCGCAAGAAACGCTTTCTACGACTCATGTTCCGTATAAAGTTGTTAAACAAACCCCTACTTATATAATTTTAGATTTAAGATCTAAATAAAATGAAAATATTAATACTTTCCTCTTATCTGCCGCACCCGCTTTTTACAGGAGGCCATATAAGGCTTTATAATCTTTTAAAACAACTTTCAAAAAAACACACAATAACATTCGTTTGCGAAAAACGTGATTATCAGACACAAAGAGATATAGATGAGATAAAAAGTTTTTGTGAAAAAGTTTTTGTTGTCGAGAAACAAAAACAGTGGTCAATAAAAAATATTTTAAAAACAGGATTTTCTTCGTATCCGTTTTTAATGGTCGGACATACAAATCCTAGATTAAAAGAAATTCTCGAAAATCTTGTGGAAGAGAGTAAATTCGATCTTATTCATGTCGAAACGTCCTATGTTATGCAAAATTTGCCTGGTAAAATTTATAATAAAATTCCGGTTGTTTTAGTGGAGCATAATGTCGAGTATTTGGTTTATAAAAGATTTTTTAAACTGGCGCCATCTCTTCTGAAACCATTTTTGGCAATTGACGTGTCCAAAATAAAACATTACGAAGAGAGTTTTTGGAAAAAAGCGACGAAATTAGTCGCTGTTTCGGAGGAAGAAAAAACATTAATGAAAAAAAATAATATCGATGTTGTTCCAAATGGCGTTGATGTAGATAAATTTAAAGTTATGAATCTCGACGAAAAAATTAAAGATAAAGAGAAAATAATTCTTTTTATCGGTGATTTTAGATGGATTCAGAATAAAAATGCGATAAAAATTATCCTTAAAGATATATGGCCGAAAATAAACTCAAAACTCAAAACTCAAAATTCAAAACTCAATTTAAAACTTTGGGTTGTTGGACGCATATTCCTGATTCGACAAAAAAAATAAATAGAGAAGAAAACGTAATTTTTGATGAAAATGCTCCTGAAGACACCGCAGAAATATTCAAAAAATCGCATATCTTACTTTCTCCGATAAAAGTTGGAGGAGGTACGAGTTTTAAAATTTTAGAATCTATGGCTTCTGGTGTCCCGGTTGTAACAACAAATCTTGGGATCGAGGGAATCGACGCGGTAAACAACGAAGAGGTTTTAATATCTGATAATTCAAACGAAATTGTAGATCTTGTTTTAAAAATCTTAAGAAATGAAGATTTATACAAAAAACTCGCAACTAACGCAAGAAAATTAATCGAAGACAAATATGCTTGGGACAAAATCGCTAAAAAACTCGACGAAGTTTATAAATCAGTAGTAATTCCTAGAGATAATTTACATGTTTATTAACATGATCGATATTTCGATAATTATTGTTTCGTATAACACAAGAGAATTTTTGAAAAATTGTTTGCTGTCGATAAAAAGACATTGCAAATTAAATTACGAAATTATCGTTATCGACAATTGTTCAATCGATGGTTCATCGGAGATGGTAGACAAAGAATTTAAAGATACGATCTTGCTGAAAAACGAAAAAAATATCGGTTTCTCAAAGGCCAATAATCTTGGAGTCAAAAAAGCAAACGGAAAATACATTTTGTTTTTAAATCCGGATACAGAGATAAAGGAAAAATCGCTTGAATTACTGTTCGGATTTATGGAAAAGAACGATAAGGCGGGTATTGTAACTTGTAGAGTGGAGCTTCCGGATGGAAGTTTAGACGATGCGTCTCATAGGGGATTTCCGACGCCTTGGAATTCGTTTACGCATTTTTCGGGAATTTCTAAGATATTTTCGCATTCTAGTTTTTTTAACGGTTATCATTTAGGCTGGAAAAATTTAAATGAAATCCACGAAATTGATGCGTGCGCTGGTGCGTTTATGTTCACACGAAAAAAAGCAGGCGAAGAAGTCAGGTGGTGGGATGAGGATTACTTTTGGTATGGAGAAGATTTGGATTTTTGCTACAGACTAAAACAAAAAGGTTGGAAGATTTATTTCATTCCAAGCGTTTCGGTTCTTCATTACAAGGGTGTTTCCGGTGGAATAAAAAAACATTCAAAACACGTATCGACTGCAGATGACGAGACAAGAAAGCTTGCGACAAATGCTCGGTTTGCCGCGATGAAAATTTTTTACAGTAAACACTATAAACATAAATATCCTAAAATTATTAATTGGATAATTTTAAAAGGGATAACATTGAGGTCTCTTTTTAGTTAATTATATTTCTTCTTCGGTAAAAACTTGAATTCCTTCTTTTTTGCAGATTTCTGTAAAAACGCCATCGCCAGAAATTAAAGTATTCGTAAAGCTCCCATCGTATATTTCTCCTGAGCCACAGGATGGAGATCTGGCTTTTAATATCGCTTTTTTTGCACCCGATAATTTTGCTATTCTTATTGCTTCTTTTGCTCCTTCTTTAAAATTTATCGTCACATCGCGCCCATTTTTAAGGAACACTCTATCTTTTTTTCTCTCTGCGGCTATTCTTGGAGTTGGTAATCCTCCTAACTGCTCTGGGCAAACAGGTATAGCTTGCCTCTTTTTAAGTAATTCTATAACCTTTTTGCATGGTCTATTAATTTTCCCGTCATACCTGCATTTAATTCCAATCAAACAAGCGCTAACAATAATCATTTATTTCAAAAGTTATATTTGAGATTATATCAAGATTTTTCTATACTACAAACATGAGGATTGGAATTGATGCGAGACTTTGGAATGAAACCGGTGTTGGTAGATATATTCGAAGTCTTTTTCGATATTTACCGGAAGTAGATAAAGAAAACGAGTATCTTTGGTTGTTTAGAAAAAAAGACTTTGATAAGATTGTGATGCCAAATGAAAAATGGCAAAAAAGGGTCGCCGATATAAGATGGCATACTTTTTCTGAACAAATTATTTTACCAAAAATATTATTGGCTGAAAATCTTGATTTGGTGCACTTTCCATATTTTAGTGTTCCAATTTTTTACCCAGGAAAATTTGTGGTGACAATCCATGATTTGATCTTTGATCACTATAAAACCGGAAAATCATCTACACTCCCTCAATGGTTTTATTCTCTTAAAACGATCGGCTATAAATTTGTTTTAAATTCCTCTGTAAAAAAGGCTTCCGCGATAATTACCGTTTCCAACGACTCGAAAAGAGAAATAATAGAGCACTATAATGCAGATCCTAAAAAAATATTTGTAACTTTCGAGTCTGGAAACTTGGAAGACGATAAAAAAACCGATAATAACACAGAAGATTTTATTAAAAAATTAAAACCATATATTTTATACGTCGGTAATGCGCACCCCCACAAAAACGTAGAGTCGATAATCCTTGCGATGAAAAAGAATAATAAAACGATGAAAAATCTAAAGCTGGTACTAGTCGGAAGCGACAATTTTTTTTACCGTAAATTAAAACAGTTTATAAAAAACGAATCTTTAGAAAAAAAAGTTGTTACTGTTGGCACATTGGCAAATAGCGCTCTATCCGCTTATTATAAAAATGCCGAATGCTTTGTTACGGCATCTAATATGGAGGGGTTTGGGATTCCGGCGCTCGAAGCGATGAGTATGGGTTGTCCTGCGGCCGTTTCTAATATCCCGGTATTCCACGAAATCTATAAAGACGGCGTTATTTATTTTAATCAAAATGATCCCGGGGATATTTCTTCTAAAATTGCAGATTTAATTTCGGACAAAAATAAAAAAGCGGAATTGATAAAAAAGGGATACGCTTGGGCAAAAACGTATGATTGGAAAAAGACTGCAAAAGAGACTGTGAGCGTATATAATAGGGTGCAATGAAAGTTGCGCTAGTCTACGATAGAATTAATAAATGGGGTGGAGCAGAAAGAGTCCTTTTGGCCCTGCACGAAATATTCCCAAAAGCTCCTCTTTATACATCGGTCTATAATCCAAAAAAAGCGCCTTGGGCGGATGTCTTCCAAATAAAAACATCGTTTCTTCAAAAATTTCCCAAAGCTTCGTCGGCTCACGAATATCTGGCAACTTTTATGCCCCATGCTTTCGAAAGCTTTGATTTTGATAAGTATGATCTCGTGATTTCTATAACATCAGAAGCAGCGAAGGGAATTGTCACGAAGCCAAAAACGTTACATCTTTGTTATTGTCTAACTCCCACACGGTATTTATGGAGTGGTCACGATGATTATTTTAAAAATAATACTCTAAAATTTTTGTCGAGGCCAGTGGTTTCATATCTAAGGCGATGGGATAAAATGGCGTCAAGCCGACCCGATAAATTTATCGCGATTTCCAAAGAGGTTCAAAAAAGAATAAAAAAATATTACGGAAAAGAATCTGTTGTTGTTTATCCGCCGATCGACGTCAAACAATTTAAGTCGCCCGACGTAAAGAAAGCACACGATAAAGGGTATTTTTTGATCGTTTCTCGGCTTGTTCCATACAAAAGAATAGATATTGCGGTTAGGGCGTTTAATGAACTAAAACTTCCTCTTAAGATAGTCGGGACCGGTGTTTTATCGAGAAAAATTAGAAAGATTGCCGGACCCACCATCGAATTTATCGAGAACTTGACTGATAAAGAGTTGCTCAGTTATTATATTGGGTGTAAAGCGCTTATTTTTCCCGGGAAAGAGGATTTTGGCCTAAGTTTATTAGAAGCTCAGATATTGGGTAAACCGGTTGTAGCATTTAAAGGCGGAGGGGCGCTAGAAACTGTAGTCGATAATAAAACAGGCGTATTTTTTTACCCGCAAACACAAGAAGCGCTAACAAAAGTTTTAGAAAGATTTGACAAGCTGTGTTTTAATCCGATTGATTCTGTAAGACAGGCTCAAAAATTTAATAAAGACCGGTTCAAGAAGGAATTTATGCAGGTAGTAGAAAAAATTTTAAATAAAAGATAAAATATCCATAATATTTATTTTATGAAGGTTGTTCTTTTTGCCGGAGGAGTCGGTACAAGACTTTGGCCCTTATCAAGAAAACACACGCCCAAACAATTTGAGAAAATTATCGGAGATAAGTCAACGCTGCAGTTAGCAGTAGATCGCGTCTCGCCAATATTTAAACCGTCTGATATTTTTATCTCATCGGGGATGATGTATAAAGACATTCTGCATCAGCAGCTCCCCCAACTCCCAAAAAGTAATTTTATTTTAGAACCCGAGATGAGAGATGTCGGAGCTGCTGTCGGTTTTTCTGTGGCTGTGTTAGAAAAAATTGCGAAAGATGAACCGTTTATTATTCTCTGGAGCGACCATATCGTAAAAAACGAAGATCTTTTTAGAAATGTATTAGTTGTTGTCGGAAAAATCTTGGAGAAACATAAGGATAAAATTGTTTTCATCGGGCAAAAATCGCGATTTGCGAGTCAAAATTTAGGGTGGATCGAATTTGGGGATAAAGCGGATGAAGTAGATGGCGTACCTATTTATGTCTTTAAAAGCCTTCATTACCGACCCGACTTAGATGTTGCGGAGAATTTCCATGCCAGTCCGCATCACGCGTGGAATCCGGGATACTTCGGTACTACACCGGGCTTTTTGCTTTCCTTATACAAAAAATATGCACCCAAGATTTATGAAATACTTCTAAAAATTCAAGAAGCGTGGGGGACAGACGAATTTGAAAACGTTGTTAAAAAACTATATCCTCAAATCGAAAAAATATCTTTCGATAATTTAATTTTAGAAAAAATCGAAGCAAACGACGGTTTTGTAATCGGGGCGGACCTCGGTTGGAGCGACATCGGAGCCTGGGAGTCTTTAAAAGAGGCTTTAAGCAAAAATGAATTGGATAATGCAACGCGCGGAAAAGTAACGGTTAACGATTGTAAAGATAGTCTTGTTTTTAACTATACAGATCAGATGGTTGTTGGGATCGACCTCGACGGAGTTTTAGTGATAAACACAGGAGACGTGGTTTTGGTTTGTCCGAAAAACTCAGTCCCGAAAATTAAAGATTTGGTCAAGAGTCTAGAGGGAACACCCCATGAAGGCTTAACATAATATGCCGTACAAAGAAATTAAAAAAAGCCAGATCTATGAAGCAGTCAAAAGATTAATAGATATATTTTTTTCGATCGTTTTACTCGTATTATTTTCTCCCATAATAATTCTCACGGCGATTTTAATAAAATTAGATTCTCCTGGCCCGGTTTTGGCAGATACTCCAGAAAGAGTCGGACGAAACGGAAAACTTTTTAAGATGTATAAGTTTAGGTCGATGGTCCAAAACGCTCATGAAATACTTCGGGAAAACCCGAAGTTTTCAAAATTATATACAAATTATAAAAAAGGTAGTTATAAATTAAGACACGACCCGAGGATTACAAGAATAGGACATTTTATCCGTAAACATTCGATCGACGAAATACCTCAGATTATTAATATTCTTCGCGGCGAGATGAGCTTGGTCGGACCGCGGGCGTATTACCCTGATGAACTTCGTGACCAGCAAAAAAAATACCCGGGAACAAAAGATGCTGTCAAAGTTGTGCTCTCTGTAAAGCCCGGGCTCACTGGTTATTTGGAGGTTTCTGGCCGGAGCGAAATAAATTTTGATAAGCGGATTGAAATGGATGCGAGCTATGTTAAAAAGAGATCAATAATTTACGATTTTTGGATAATTTTGAAAACTCCATGGGCGATGATCTCTGGGAAAGGTGCCCTGTAATCCGTTATCTATTGACACGAAAACGTAAAATAAGATACTATTTAGTTTATGGACGAATTTAAAAAGATCGATTTAGTTGTTCCTAAGAATAAAGCAAACCCCAGTATTAAAAGCGAACGCAAGAATACCAAAGTACGTGGCTCACGTTTTATAAGCAAACCTTTAATAATTATACTTTCTGTATTGATTTTAATCGGCGTTTTATCCGTTTTTACAATAGTCCTTCCGGCAAAAAAAACATTCGATTCTGCTCGAAAAACCTCCAAACAAGCAAATATTGCCCTAGATGCTGTTAAAAAACAAAATATAGAATTAGCAGAACAAGAGATCAAAAAAACAAAAACCGATTTAGCCCAAACGCAAAAAGATTTGGAGGGGTTATCGTTTCTTAAATATGTACCGGTTGCAAATTGGTATTATAACGATGCAGATCATCTTTTAAAGGCCGGGTCCTACGGTCTTGACGCAGCGGCAACGCTTGTGGATTCTATCAAGCCGTATCAGGATGTTTTAGGCTTAAAGGGGCAGGGAAGTTTTGTGATGGGGACTGCCGAGCAGCGTGTTCAAACCGCTGTGATGACGATGGGTAAAATTACTCCTCGTATCGATGACATCGCAAAATCAATAACTCTTGCTAGAAAAGAGATCGATGAGGTTGACCCAAATCATTACCCCTCGATTTTTGGCGGAGACAAAGTAAAGAAAAATCTGCAAACGATAAAAACATTAGTCGATGAAGGAGAAATACTCGTCACGGATGCGAAACCGCTAATAAAAGCTTTACCGTCTCTTTTGGGAGAGAATTCGGAGAAAAAATATCTCATTTTATTCCTAAATGACAAAGAGTTGCGGCCGACAGGCGGGTTTATAACAGCGTATGCGATTTTAAGAATCGATAAAGGTGTCATTCATTTTGACAACGCAAGCGATATTTATAATTTAGATAACACTATAGCGAATAAACCAAAGGCGCCGGAGCCCATTCTTAAGTATTTTCCAAAAGTTTACACTCTAAATTTAAGAGATTCTAATCTTTCTCCAGACTTTATCGAATCGATGAAAACTTTTGAAACTTTATACAATAAGGCGCCGGGAAAAGTTAAGGTCGACGGGATTATCGCGCTGGACACGAGTATTCTTGTCTCGACAATTAAGATATTGGACGATGAAGTATACGCGGGAGGTATAAAGTTTACGAGTCAGATCGATAAAAGATGTGATTGTCCCCAGGTAATTTATATTTTAGAGGATAATATTTCTAGGCCTGTTAATTACGTGAAGGGTCCGGGGCGAAAAGATTTGCTCGGAGTATTGATGTACGCGATTATGGAGAAGGCGCTTAAATCTTCCCCCAAGGTTTATTGGGGACCGTTATTCCAAGATTTGCTAAAACAAACAAATGAAAAACATGTGCTTTTCTATCTGTACGATAAAGATGCTCAAGCCGGGATCGAGTCTCTCAACGCTGCCGGTCGTGTAAAATCATTTGAGGGGGATTATTTTTATCTGGATGAAGCAAATTTTGGGGGCCAGAAATCCAATCTGTATGTTAAAGAAGATGTTACACAAGAATACGAAGTAAAAAGTGACGGGAGTATAATAAAAAAAGTAACGGTAAATTACAAAAATCCTTATCCTCCGTCTGACTGTAACGAAGAGAGAGGAAATCTTTGTCTGAACGCAGTTTTAAGAGATTGGTTTAGGATATATGTCCCCAAAGGAAGCGAAATTGTCGACAGCGTCGGATCGGAAGTAAAAATTTCGACTTACGAAGAATTCGGGAAAACTGTATTCGACGGGTTTTTAACAGTTAAGCCATTGGGTACAGCAAAATTAACAATTTCCTATAAGTTACCTTTTAAAGTAAAACCCGGATCGCAATTGCCGCTTCTTATCCAAAAGCAACCAGGAACCTATGATAACGCATACACGATCAAGATGAATGGTCGACAAGTTGATCAATTCAAGCTAATAACAGACAAAGAAATTCAACTCAAGCCGTAAGCTCTCCATATGCGGGCGTACAAGACCGAAGGAATAATCATTAAAAGACGAAATTTTGGCGAGGCCGACAGGATATTGACAGTCTTCACAAAAAAATATGGGAAAATCCAGATAAAAGCTATCGGGGTAAGAAGAATCACCAGTCGTCGTTCCCCCCACACAGAATTATTAAATTATTGTCATTTTTCTTTGTATAAAGGTCGAAGTTTGCCCATTTTGACCGAAATAGATATCTCCGAAGACTTTTCGATGATAAAAGAAAGTTTATTAAAAATCGGATTTGCTTATCATATCTGTGAGTTGGTCGATGGTTTATGCGCTGAAAACCAGGAAAACAAAACAGTGTTTTATCTTCTTAAAGAAATATTAATTGAATTATCGGACACAGACGATATTATTCCGGTTATCCACAAATTCGAAACGGATCTTTTAAAGAATTTAGGATTTTATCCTCCCAAAAAAGACTGCAATAATTTAAACACATCTTTACTTATAGAGCAGGTTTTGGAAAAAAGACTTAGGTCTAAAAAAATAATCTCGCGTTTTTTAAATGACTAAGACTTTATCAATCTTTTAAATTCTGCTATTATACGAGTATGGACATGGGGAAAATGGATAAGATTACTGCGCTTTGTAAAAGGCGCGGTTTTATTTTTCAGGGATCAGAAATTTACGGGGGTTTTGGCGGATTTTGGGATTTCGGACCCTTAGGGGTAGAGCTCAAAAATAATATTAAAAAACAGTGGTGGAAAAGCATGGTTTACGACCGGGACGATGTGGTGGGGCTAGATGCCGCGATAATAATGAACCCGAAAGTTTGGGAAACTTCAGGTCACGTAACGGCGTTTACAGATCCGTTAGTTGAATGTAAAAAATGCCATCACAGGTTTAGGGCAGACAAAGTAGAAGGAAATAAATGTCCGGATTGCGGCGGAGAATTTACATCTCCCAAAAAATTTAATTTATTGACCGAAGTATATATCGGCACAACTGAGGAAGAAAAGAAAAGAGCTTATTTACGCGGGGAAATAACTCAGGGAGTTTTTGTAAATTTTGGGAATGTTGTCGATTCGACACGTATTAAAATCCCCTTTGGCATCGCGCAAATCGGAAAAGCATTCAGAAACGAAATAACACCCGGTAACCTAAACTTTCGAAGTAGAGAGTTCGAGCAAATGGAGCTTGAATATTTTATAAAACCCGACGAAGACAAAGGCCATGAAACGTTTAATTATTGGAAGGACAAAAGACTCGGATGGTATTTAAGTTTAGGGATGAGAAAAGACAATTTACGGTTTAAGGAGCACGATCCAAAAGATCGCGCGCATTACGCGAGATTTGCCGAAGATATCGAATATAGCGCGCCGTTTGGCTGGAGCGAGTTTGAGGGAATCCATCACAGAGGCGATTTCGATCTAAAAAACCATCGCCTTACATATAAAGATACAGAGACAGGGGAGGAGTATGTACCATGGGTGATCGAAACATCGGGGGGGGTCGACCGCGCAGCGTTATTTTTCCTAATAGATTCTTATTTCGAAGAAGAAAAAAGGATTGTTTTAAAACTTCACCCGAGACTCGCACCCGTTAAAGTCGCGGTTTTTCCTCTTCTTTCGAATAAACCCGAGTTAATAAACTTAGCAAAAAAAATTCACGAAGAAATAAAAAAAGGCGTTGATGGTCTTATAATGTTTGATGACAGAGGAAATATCGGAAAACGCTATTTTGCCCAGGACGAAATCGGCACCCCGTTTTGCGTAACAGTGGACTTTCAGAGCCTGGAAGATAAAACCGTAACTGTCAGAGACAGGGATACGGCAAAACAGGAAAGAGTGAAAATTGAAGATCTAATAGATTATTTCAGCAAGTCCCTTAAATAACTTGCAAGAATATCTATTATTTGTTAAGATTTTTTTTATGCCGGGTGTTAAAGAATTTTTAAGATCAATTGTTAAACCGGCTAAAAAACCAGAAATGGTTTCTGGGGCAAAAAAATTAGTTTCGGCCGGAGAAAAGAACGATGGCGAAATCCATGAGTTTGAGATGAGTTTAGCGGGAAGTAGTTATGTTCGTGACCGTTTCCCGACTCAAAATGGGCCAATTGATTGGATGGGATCCCATATAGACGGAAATATTGGAATTAAAGACGGTAAAGTTCTTTTTTCGAAGGATGAAATGATAGAAAGGCTTGTTAAGGTTGGGGCAAAAGGGCGTTTGATTTACCTTGGAGAGACTTTTTTACTTAAGGAAGGAGAATTTTTTACAAGAGCAGGAGATAGGAAATTAAATGAATAAAAAAATAATTGTTATTCTAATAGTTGTAATTATTTTAGTCATAGGAGGGGGATATTATTATTTTATTGGAAGTAAATCAAAGCCAAATACCTCGGAAAACTCGACTGCGCTGACAACAGAAATGGTTGTTCCGACGATAGATCCGTCAGAATTAGGTTTGAGCTTAACTTTATCCCCTGATGAAACTGTCGTTTATATGAAGCTTACAAAACTTGAGGGAATAAGTACTATCGATTACGAATTAACATATTTTGCGATGGTAAAAGGAGAAAAAGTTTCCAGGGGGGCAATCGGACATGTTGAGGTAACACCCTCAGATTCGGTAATAAACAAAGAAATAAAACTTGGTACGTGTTCTGATGTGTGTCATTACGACCAAGGAGTAACAGATATAAAAATTCTTCTTAAAATCACAAAAGCGGATGGAAATATTTATCAGGCGGAACAAAGCGTAGAGTAATCCTCGAGAATTTTACCTCAATTTTCTATTTAGTGTTTTTTATTGGTATGTCACACTATTCTGGTCTTTTTCCCTATTGACAAGGCACGAAAAATATCTCAAAATGGATTAAAGTGGTCCAAAGTGGGAAAAAGTGGACCAGGAGGCAGGAATATGTTGATCGGACAATATGATGGAAAAGTCGGAGCAAAAGGAAGAATCGCTTTTCCGAAAAAATTTAGAGAAATACTCGGTGAAAAATTAATAATAACTTTTGGATATGAAAATTCACTCATCGTCGTATCAGAAGAAAACTGGAAAGCGCTCCTCGAAGGGACAGAAGGAAAGCCTTTTATTCAATCAGAGGCGCGCGAAACACAGCGTTTTTTACTCGGCGGGGCAACAAACGTTGAGCTCGATCGCAAGGGAAGGTTTATTATACCTCTCTACTTACGAAGCTTTGCAAAGATTAAAAACGAAGTTATATTCTTAGGTTTATCCAGATACGTAGAGATCTGGGATAGACAGATTTGGGAAGATTACAGACAGAACCTTGAAAAAAATATAGACTCGATCTCTCAAAGGCTAGTCAAAAACGGAGAGAAAAATGAGTGATTTTCATAAGCCCGTACTTTTAAACGAGATTATAGAGTCTTTACGGGTTAAAAAAGACGGAAAATATATTGACGCAACTTTGGGTGGAGGGGGACACACTGGTGAAATTTTGAAGAGGGAAGGAATCGTTTTAGGATTAGATGTTGACAAAGAAGCGATTAAATATGTTGAAGAAAATTTCAAATTTCAAATTTCAAATTTAAAATTGACATTGGTTCACGGTAACTTTAAGGATATAGATGAGATTGCACATTTAAATAGCTTTGAAAACGTCGACGGAATCATTTTTGATTTAGGAGTCTCGAGTCACCAAATCGAATCAGAAGATCGGGGATTTTCTTTTCAAAAAAAAGGAAGACTCGATATGCGGATGGACACATCCGGTAAATCGGGCCAAGTAACCGCGGCGGATCTTTTAAAGGCGCTTAATAAAGGAGAATTATACGAGCTCTTTACTAAATTGGGTGAGGAACATCGTGCTCACGCCATTTCTAAGGATATTGTTCGGACCCGTGGAATAAATCCGATCGAAACAACGGAAGATTTAGTTTCTTTATTAAAGAAAACTTACGGGATCGAAAAAGAAATTAATAGTCAAAAGTTGGCAGACATCAGTAAAAGAGTATTTCAGGCGTTAAGGATCGCAGTAAACAGTGAATTAAAAAATATCGAAGAAGCCCTGCCAAAGGCAGTAAAAATTTTGAGAAAGGGAGGAAGAATAGGGGTAATATCTTTTCATTCGCTCGAGGACAGAATAGTAAAAAAAAGTTTTGAACAATTTATGAACGAAAAACTAGGAAAGATAATTACGAATAAGCCGATTACACCGGGCATAGAAGAATTAAGAATAAACAGGAGGAGCAGAAGCGCAAAGCTAAGAGTTTTTGAAAAAGAAAATTAGAATATGAAAAAAACAGTATATTTTATAGGATTCATGATTTTTACCGTAATATTATTATCGGTGCTGCAAATTATTGTTTCTAATAGTTTGTCGACAAAAGGTGTTTTAGTGGAACAGATTAACAAAGAAATCGATAACTACAAAAAAGATAATTATGTGTTGCGGGAAAAATTATTATCGGAGTCTTCTTATACCGTGATTTCGTCTGAAGCTTTACGAGCGGGTTTTATTAAGGAAAAATCACAGGTCGTTTTGACTAATCCTCTGCCGTTGGCTATTCGACAATGAAATGGAGATATCGGTTTGTCTTCTTTCTTTTTGTTTTTTTGTTTTTTCTAATTTTAACTAGGCTTTTTTATTGGCAGGTTGTTAGAGCCGAAGAACTTTCAACGCTCGGGAAATCTCAATACGGAAGGTACATTAAGTTAATGCCAAAAAGGGGAGAAATAAAAACAAGCGATGATTTTTCGATTGCAGCCAACAAATTAGCGTATCTTGTTTATATTAACCCAAAAGAAGTAAAAGATAAAGAAAAAACTATCGACGTTTTTTCATCCATTTTGGACCTCGAAATAGCATCTGTAAGCGCTTCCTTGTCGCTTGACCGTTTTTGGGTGCCGATAAAATCAAAGGTAGACATAACTACAAAAACAAAATTAGAAAAACTTTCCTTGCCCGGTGTTGGATTTCAAGAGGAGTATAACCGTTTTTATCCCGAGGCTTCGATGGCGGCAAATATTATCGGTATTGTCGGTAAAAATGAGTTGGGAGAAGATAAAGGTTATTTTGGACTCGAAGGGTATTATGACCGCCAGCTAAAGGGCAAACCCGGAATTTCAAGCGAAATATACGATGCATTCGGTAAGCCGATATTATCCCGGCTCAATGAAAATTCAAAATCGGTCGACGGAAGAAATATTATATTGAGCGTAGATCGGGCTATCCAATTTATCGTCGAAAATAAACTTAAGCAAGCAGTAGAAAAATACGGAGCAGAGGGGGGGATGGTTGGTGTTATGGATCCAAAGACCGGAAATATAATCTCAATGGCTATATGGCCATCTTTTGACCCATCGAGTTACCAAGAATACTCGGAGGATTTATATAAAAATCAGTTTATATCGAATATTTATGAGCCGGGATCTACGTTTAAACCCTTAATTATGGCAGCTGCATTAGATTCCAAAGTAGTTAAGCCCGATACAAAATGCCCGATTTGTGGCGGCCCTGTTACAATCTATGATTATAAAATTAAAACATGGAATGAAAAATATTATAAGGATACGACGATGATCGACGTAATTAAACACTCCGATAATACAGGAATGGTTTTTGCTGTACAATCTTTGGGTCTTGATCGGTTGCTCGATTATTTAAAAAAATTTGGTATTGGGGAGTTAACAGGCATAGATCTACAAGGAGAAGTCGCACCGAGTGTAAAAAACGAAAAAGATTGGTATCCGATCGATCTGGCAACAGCTGGTTTTGGGCAAGGAATTTCAGTTACGCCGATCGAACTTCTGGTCGGTTTTTCCGCGATCGCAAACAAGGGAATCAAAATGGAGCCACATATTGTTTCAAAAATAGAAACATCAACGGGAGAGATTATAAACATTAAGCCAAAAAAATCTAGTAGAGCAATTTCGGAAGAAACAGCAAGAGTTATGACCGAAATATTGACATACGCTGTGGATAACGGAGAAGCAAAATGGGCAAAACCCAAAGGTTACAGAATAGCAGGAAAAACCGGAACGGCTCAGATTCCGATAGCCGGTCGTTATGATCCCAACAAAACAATAGCTTCGTTTATCGGTTTTGCGCCCGCAGATGATCCGAAATTTTCGATGTTGGTAATTATCGATAAACCGACAACATCCATTTTTGGATCTGAAACAGCAGCTCCTCTATTTTTTGACATCGCAAAAGATATTTTGACTTATTATAATATTCCACCGAGCGAATAAAAGCCGTAGAGAAATGGTCTGATTAGAGGTATAATATGGGTTATGTTGCAGAAAATTAAGAATGTTTATCATTTATTTGTCGCGGTTTTAGCCAACATTTGGTATCTTTTTCCTTCTAGAAAATTAATCGTTATCGGAGTAACCGGTACAGACGGAAAGACAACAACAGTTAGTCTTATCTATCATATTTTAAAAGAGTCGGGGTGCAACGTATCGATGATTTCGTCGGTTGGGGCTTTGATAAACGGAAAAGCGTACGATATAGGGTTTCATGTAACAACCCCATCTTCTTTTGCTCTCCAGAAATTTTTAAAAAAAGCCCTGAAAAATAAAAAAGGAAAAAAGAATTATCTGGTTTTAGAAGTAACTTCCCATGCATTAGATCAACATCGTATATTCGGAATAAATTTTGATGTCGGTATAATCACAAACGTTACACATGAACATTTAGATTACCACAAAACTTACCGCAATTATGTTTTAACAAAAGCCAGTCTTTTTAAGACGGCCAAAGTTGCGGTTATTAATAGAGACGATGAATCTTACAAGATAATTTTAAATTTACGTTCACAAATTTCTAACACAAGATGGATAACCTACGGACTAACAAAAGGCTCAGACGTAAACCCCTATGAATTTCCGTTCAAATCAAATTTGATCGGAGAATTTAATAAATATAATATTTTGGCCGCGATCGCAGCCTGTAAAACGATCGGAATAAATTATTTAAAAATTAAGAAAGGGATCGAAACTTTTAAGGCACCTATCGGACGCGAAGAAATTGTTTATAATGATAGTTTTTCAGTAATGGTGGATTTTGCGCATACCCCGAATTCTTTATTTAAAGTATTGCCAGAGGCTTCTAAACTTGCAAAAAGCAGATTAATCCATGTTTTTGGAGCAGCAGGAAAAAGAGATTTTAGTAAGCGGGCGAAGATGGGAGAGGCGTCTTCGAAATATGCGGATATAATCATTTTAACAGCAGAAGATCCACGGGGAGAAGCGGTCGATAAAATAACTTCGGAAATTAAAGAGGGAATAAAAGACGGATTTATAAGCACGGATCATAGATCTTATATTCCGAAAAGAAATGACAAACGGATTGTTTTCGAAATTCCCGACCGGTCAGAGGCGATAGATTTTGCCGTTTCGATAGCAGAAAAGGGAGATATGGTAATAACAACGGGAAAAAGCCATGAAAAATCGATGAATTACGGAAACGTAAATCGCATTTAGTACAAATTTGCATCCGTTAACAGAGCGATAAAATCTAAAAATAAGTAACAGATAATGTTGTCGTTTAAGGATATTGATATTATTAAATTTAAATCATTCCAAAAATTTCCAGACATTGTGTGCGGAATTTCGACTAAGCGATTTGGACCGATAAAAAATAAAAATTTTGAGGAAAAAAAATTAAATAAGTTTTTTAAAACATTGTTAATAAGAAAAGAACAAGCCATTTTTATGAATCAGGTTCACGGAGAAAAAGTTGTTATAATTAAAAATGCGAATAAACAAGTAATTGATAAAACTGATGGATTAGTGACTAGTAAAAAAAATATTTTTCTTTGTGCGACGACCGCAGATTGTCTTCCAATCCTGTTTTACGATCCTTTTTCAAAATTTATCGGAATTGTCCACGCAGGATACAAGGGAGTTTTAAATGGAATTCTAGACTCGATGATTTATCAAGTTTTAATCCAAAATAATT
>JAMCZG010000039.1 GCA_023485715.1 Patescibacteria group bacterium | reverse complement strand
GATGAGCCAATAAATTATTTAAAACCTTTTTCTGAAGCCGGCTTTAAACGGTTTATAGGACACGTCGAAAAAATGTCAGACCAGGTGGAATTTATCGCGAAAGGCGAGCTTTTAGGAGAGGTTGGTCTAGCAATCGATCTTCCGACACCGATAGACTCGATTAAAGTACCTCTCGACGATTTGGATTGCCTGTTTTTCATGTCCGTAAAAGCCGGGTTTTCGGGTCAGAAATTTTCGGACGATGTTTTAGAAAAAATAAAATCGGTAAGGCAAAAAACCTTAATCCCTTTCGAGGTCGATGGAGGAGTAAACGAACAAAATATTAGGCGTCTTTTAGAAGCCGGTGTCGAGCGTTTTATCGCAACGAGCGCGATTTTTAATAATCCGAGTCCTTTTGATGCATATAAACAACTTAGTAAATAGAATTCTGTATTTTAACGTGGTTTTCTAGTTTTCTGTTTCGTATACAATCTTTAGTTCTCTTGATGAACCAGCTGGAATTATGGTATCCACCGAAAACCAGTTTTCCGAAATAGTGTAATTTACCGGTATATTATCGATAGTGACGCTTTGGATCGGAACATTTAATGTTTCCTCTCTTCTGAGATGATAAGTTCGGTCGCTTCCAGTATCGTTAGTAACTATTATGTCATTCCCAAAAAACATAACATCGATCGAATTGTCGTCGTTAGTTTTGTATAAGAATAAATGTTTCATTATATAGTCGAGGCTATTCCATTCGACCCCTCCAGTAAGAGAATTTATCGCGTCGGCCTGTGAATTAAATCTTGTTATACCCAAGGGATTTCCCGTAAAAAAACTTGCATGAGTATATAGAAAAGTTGATTTGTCGATAAACAAATCAAAAATACACTTAATACATTCACCGTCGCCTGCTGCGTGTCTTTTTCTTACTGCAAAATTACCATAGTCTAATTCCATAGGATACATATAAACATCCCAAGCCCTGCTTGCTGTTGTTTCAAGGGGAACATCGACAGAATTAATAGTCGATTGGAAATTATATTTTTTAAGAAGACGTAGGGTCTCCGTTGGAGAGATATTGTAGGGAAAAATCATAATCGGGGAGTAATTAAGTCCGGTTGTTTGACGAAGCATATTAAATCGGCTTATCGCCTCGACAATATCTGCTTCCTGATCTGCTAATGGCCTTGCCGGATAGGGATCACTTCCTGACGTTGTATATTTATAAAATTCATATCCGTCGTGATTGTTTCCGTGAACCGCGACCGAAAGCTTGCCGGGATTTTGCAAAAATAGATCAACCACAGATTGTTCAGCTTCGTCGTAGCTTCCTGCTTTCATGCCTAGAGTAAAATGGAAATTATGGCTTATTGCTTGTTGTAAAATTCCAGGATAATCGAATCCGTAAAGGATTTTGAGCGCTGGGTCGTCTATTGTAAGGTTTGCGTAGTTATGATCATTATGCCAAGCCTTATCTCCCGAAGAATATCTTACGGCCATCATCATCGGGACTAATTGCGAAAACCATTTTGGAACATAGTTTTCGTTCAACAAATTCCACTTTAAAAAATTATCGGCATAATTACTTACAACAAAAATATTTCCATTTTGAGCTTTATATGAGGCAAAAATCGGGTTATCGACTCCGCCACCGCTTGAAGTTATAAGAACATGTGTGTTTACGGCGGTCGGACTTATATTTAATTTATAATCTTGCTGAGTTGTGCTGTCTGTTACGGTTATTCCGGTAAATTCTCGGGTTACTGCAGGTAAAATATTTGTCATAGTATAATTTTTAGTACCGGTTGAAAAACTACTGCTTCCGGTTATTTCCCCATTAGTAAGAGTATTAATCGTCTGGTTATTATTTAGTCTTAACGCTGTTACTACGAGGTTTACTCTTTCTGTATCGATCACATTTTTTAGAATTTGTTGTTCTGTCGCATCTAGATAGGAAAGGTTTGCGCCGTCGATGTAAACGATTGGAACATAATTTCCGGCTTCGTCTTTAAGAATAGTGTTGTCCAGCGCAGTTGTTGCTAGATTAATATCCTTTCTTTTTAAGCCGTAAAACCTGGTTACCTTTTCAAATCCCGAATCCGATTGAGTTTTACTTGAGTTATAGAGTTCGATAACATCTGTCAAATCGCTTCCTGGCGTCGGGGTGACGCTGGGACTCGGTATTGGAGTGGGGGTTTGAGTAGGGGTCGATGTAATAACAGGTGTAGGCGTTATTGTTGGAGTAGGAGTCGGTGTGTCAGTCGGTGTCGGGATCGAAGTTGGTGTCGGCGTCGGCAAAGGGGAATCTGTTTGATAAACTATAGTCAGAAGAGGACTGAGTGATTGGTTTCCTTCAAAACTGTAAGCATTTCTTACATTTCCCGCAACCAAAGACCAGTCGTAATGTTCCCAAAACAAAGATAGTGAGTTTCCGGATTGCCAACCCGGCCGATTTACGATTTCCTGGATGATCGCCGAGATGTCAGGAGAGCTATATGTGTTTCCAGCCGTCCAGGCAGGAATTGGCTTCCATGTTACTTTGCTGCTTGTCCGTGGAAGACTGTTAAATGTTGTATACGAAATATTCTGAAATGACGGGGCGTTATCGATAGCTTCGCCCATAATTTTTGTGTTTGCTGCCGTTCCTGCTTGGCTGTCGGTTGATGTGAATGTTAAATCTGCAGAAATAATTGTAGCACCTTGGGGAATTATTACATTTTGATACCGCATGCCGCTTTTACGAAATCCATTATTGCTTGTTTTTCCGGCGCTTACATCCGTCGCAGTGGTACTCGAAGTGTTCCCGTGGAGGCGAATGTCGTCATTTCCCGAAGTTATTCTCGAAGTAAAAACCAAAGACGAGGCCTGAGCCTGTATGGTATTCCTGGTTATATTTACAAATAACCAAGAAAAAAGAATCGCGAGGACAATTACCCCCCAGCGTTTGGACAAAATAAAATTCTTAGTTTGATTCTTGTTCAAGAATGTCAGTATACAATACTTATCATTCTATAGTATAGCTAAAATTTTAGAGAAATCAACACAATGATTTTTTCGGTTAAGGTCTGACCGTAGGAGAAGGAGAAATTAATGTCCAGTTGCAATTAACCGAATTTTCGGTCCCTTTGATAAAGTATTCGATTCTGCCATTGCAAGGTTTTGAAATTACACTAAAAGGTATTTCGTATTTCTCGTCGGGCTTATTTTTTAAGAGTTCTGTCATTATTCTGTTCCAGATCGGTGCCGCGCCCGTTATTCCGGATGCTAAATTTTGACTCATCGGAGAATTATCATTATTTCCAACCCAGACAGAAACAACGTAGGAAGGGGTGTATCCGATGGTCCAATTGTCTCTTTTATTGTCGGACGTCCCGGTTTTTACAGATACGGTTTTATTCTGAATGTTGAGCGGGGAATTTGTTCCAAACTCAATAGACCTCGCTTGGTTGTCTGAAAGAATGCTCGCGATTAAAAAAGCGATTCCTTCGTCTAACACTGTTTTTCCCGATGTTTCTTTTTTTTCTTCTAAAATATTGCTTTTATAATCTGTTATTTTTAAAATCGGGTTTAGGTCGATTTTTTTGCCCTTGTTTGCAAGCGTTCCATAAACAGTAGCCATATCGAGCATTGTAACGTCTGCTCCTCCGAGTGTTATCGACAGACCGTATTTTTTTGAATCATCCCACGATTTTATCCCCATTTTCTTTCCAAAATTTACGATTGTCGGGACACCTAGTTGATTGGCAATTTTTACAGCAGGAATATTAAAAGAATTTGCAAGCGCGATTCTAAGCGGAATATTCCCGTGAAATTTACCGTCGTAATTTACCGGAGAATAGGGAACCGCCGACCCCGTCGCGATAAACGTTGTGGGACTGTCATTAAGAATTGTTGCAGGCGTTAATCCGTACGAAAGCGCAGCGGAATATGTTACTGCTTTTATCGAAGACCCGGGTTGGCGAAGAGAGGTTACGACATTGACGTTTCCTCCGTTATGGTCATAAAAATCTTTACTTCCTACCATCGCTAATATATCTCCGTTTTTTGGGTTGGTTACGAGAGTTGCGCCGTTTGTAAGATTGAGATAAGCGTTGTTTTGGACTTCTTCGGATACGATTTTTTCTGCGTTTTCCTGAAGACCTAAGTCTATACTCGTTACAACATTTAATCCGCCCTTTTCTACCATTCCCAATCCGTATTTTTTAACGAGAAAATCCTTGACAAACATTACAAAATGCGGGGCAAATATCGGCGTTTGGGGTGTTTTAAAGACTAATTCCTTATTCTTTGCATTTTCAAATTCTTCTTTAGAGATATGTTTTAGAAATAACATCCTATCTAAGACCTCGACCTGTCTTTTTTTCCATAAGTTGGGACTTGTCCCAAATGGCGAATAAATGGTCGGTGCTTTTGGAATTCCCGCTAAAAATGCGGACTCGGAAAGGTCCAGATCTTTAACATTTTTTCCAAAATATACCTCAGAAGCCGCTTCAATACCCCACGCGGTTCCGCCATACGGCACTTGGTTAAAATACATCTCGAGGATTTGATTTTTTGTATAAATTCTTTCGGCCCAGAAAGCAAGAATAACCTCTTTTACTTTTCTTTCGATCGTTGTCTCGGGACTTAAAAGCGCAGATTTAATAAGCTGTTGAGTGATCGTCGATCCTCCTTGTAAGCCATCGCCGGAAATATTTTTTACAGTGGATCTTATAATCGCGTTTACGTCAAAGCCCGGATGATCGTAGAAATCCTTGTCCTCGATCGCTATGGTCGCTTGTTGTAATTTTTTTGGAATATCAGAAAGCGGGACTAATGTTCGGTTTTGATTAGCGTAAATTTGATACAAAAGCGTATGGTTTCTGTCGTAAATTTTCGTGGTCTGGGCAATATCTCTTATCGCGAGCATTCTCGGGTTTGGGAGGTTGTCGATAAATATATATAAAAGAATTGGAATAAAAATAAAAACACACGAAAAAATGATTCCCCAGATAAAATATTTAAATTTAGTCAGAAACGGAAGAGGAAATATGACTATAGGTTTTTGTTTTTTGTTATTTTTTCTTACTTTATCGGTCTTTTTGTATTTTTGTTTTTCAACACTTTTTTGTAATCGAGAAAGACCCAACTTTTTAGGATTAAATGTTTTCATGATAATTTTAATAATATTAACTATGAATTTGAATATGCTGTTAATAATGTGTATAAATAGCCTGAAAAATAAAACCACGAGGTCGCCGAGTATAATAAGGACATTTGTGATAAAAATAAAGATTTCAGAAATCATATAATCGGAAAAAATCGTCTTCTTTTTAAAGAGCAGTCGCAAAGATTATACTATGGGAATATTTATAATTAAAAGAGGGAAAATTTATTCTTTTTTTTCGGGCTCTGGATGGGGACACGTTAGGCAATACGACTCCCCGGTTGCGTCTTTGACAATGACTTCCTCCCGTAGTTCGACATTGTCAGTTTTGCCTTGTTTTGTTAGATCATTTATCGATTTGTCGATCCAGATTTTTTGTCGCCCGGGATCTGCAATTTTTGGCTCAGTCCCTTTTATAAAATACTCAAATCGGATCGGGCACCTACCAGATGTACCGTCCGGTGGCGGAATAAGTCCGGACGTTGTACAGACTGCCTTTTGGATAACGTCATCGGGTTTTTGAGGAGATTCGACCGGCTTATCTTTTAACAAATTCGTCATTATTCTGTTCCAGATCGGTGCCGCGCCCGTTATTCCCGACACAAGACCGGTCATCTGACTATTATTATTATTTCCGACCCACACGGCAGTTAAGAACGATTTTGTGTAGCCGATCGTCCAATTATCGCGGTAATCATTCGTAGTCCCGGTTTTTACAGAAACTACCTGATTGTCGATTTTAAGTTCGGAATTGGAACCAAACGCCATTTCGCGTGCTGAGTTATCAGACAGGATATCTGAAATAATAAAGGCCACAGAAGAAGGTATCACTTTTTTTCCGAAAATCGGGCTCGATGGCGGCTTGTATTCTTCGATAACTTTCCCTTTAGCGTTAGTTATTTTTAAAATCGGGTGGAGATCGACTCGGTATCCGTTATTTGCAAAAACCCCGTAAGCTGTCGCCATATCAAGCATTGTCACTTCGCCCCCCCCAAGCGTTAACGATAGTCCATATCTGTTAGGATCCTTAAAAGTTGTAATTCCCATGGCAGAGGCGGTCGCGATCATCGACTCGAGCCCATTTAGTTTTAACATTTTAACGGCCGGTATGTTTATCGAATTGCCCAGCGCGTATCTCATTTGGACTACGCCATGCCATTTTCCGTCGTAATTTACAGGGCAATACGCTTCGTGCCCGGGATTAGGAAAACAGATCTTTTGGTCTACAAAAGGCGTTGCGGCGTTATATCCCTTAATAAGGCCGACGGCATAATTTATCGGTTTTATCGAAGAGCCGGGTTGGCGAAGGGCAAGGGTCACGTTTACATTTCCGTCGTTTTTTGTGTCAAAATAATCTTTACTTCCGACCATCGCTAAAATTTCTCCGGTCGCAGGATTTGTTATGAGGCTTGCCGCATTTGAAACATTATATCCTTTAAGTTTTGCGACTTCTGTTGCTACAATATCTTGTGCAAATTCCTGGATCGGAAGATCTAGTGACGTTATTACCTTAAGCCCTCCTTGTTCGACTAATTGTTCGCCGTATTTTTCTTCCAAGATTCCTTTAACATACAGCACAAAATGGGGTGCTTTTATTTCGTCGGAGACTTTTTGAAAACGGAGTTCCTCTTTTATGGCTTTTTCCATTTGGTCTTTATTTATATATCCCTGTTGTTCCATTTTCCGTAAAACTTCTACTTGTCTTGTTTTTGCGAATTCCGGGTGGGAGCCAAATGGTGAAAGTGTCGTCGGAGACTCGGGGAGACCGGCGATGAGCGCTGCTTCGGAAAGTGTCAGATCCTTTGCGTGTTTTCCAAAATAAGTATGGGCAGCGGCTTCAACACCCCACGCTGTTCCACCGTAGGGCGCTTGATTTAAATACATCTCTAAAATTTGGTTTTTGGAATATAAAGCCTCGGTCGCAAAAGAAAGGATAATCTCTTTCACTTTTCGGGTTATCGTTCTCTCGGGTGTTAGAAGGCTATTTTTTACGAGCTGTTGGGTGATTGTTGATCCTCCTTGCAGTTCTTTACGAAAAACGATCGAATACAAAGCGCGGGTAATTCCTCGTAGGTCGATCGCACCGTGACGATAAAAATCTTTGTCTTCGATTGCGATCGATGCGTTTTGAAGGTTTTTTGGGATGTCTTTGAGCGGAATGAAAGTTTGATTTTTTTGGGCGTATATCGTGTATAAAAGATTACCGTTTCGGTCGAATATCTGACTCGATTGTGGAATTGTCGGACTACTGAGTTTTGTCGGGAGAGGCAGATCTCTCAGAATAAAAAAATAAAAAACACCGAATAAAACAAGCACGAGTACAGCAAAAATCCAAAACTTCAAAAGTAGTTTATAGAATGTACTCAAAATTTTCTCGGATTTTTTCATCTCTATATAATACCATTCGAAGCTCGCCCTGACAAATCTGTACCAGATGATTTATAATTAGCTTTGTCATGTTAGCATCTTATTTGTCTTCGATAAACGCAATTTTTAACAGTATTTCGATTCCGTTTTTGGGTCTTAATTTTTTCGATATTATTATTCTTGTTATTTTTATTTTCTATGCTATCGAGGGCTATTCGATCGGTTTTTTTTCTTCGTTGTTTGACTTGGCGAGCTTCCTCTTATCCTTTATTTTGGGGCTTAAGTTTTATTTTCTGATCGGAGGCCTGCTTATTGATTTTCTTCATATCCCCCAGGGTTTTGCCGATGCCGGAGGCTTTTTTATTATTTTTCTTTTTTGCGATATTATCGTTAACGTAATTCTCAAAAGAAAAATATTAAGTAAAATTCCCGGAAAGTTTATCAAAAGTAAAGCGAACCGGTTTTTAGGTTTTATCCCAGCACTATTTTCGGCAGGAATTCTCGTTTCTTTTATTTTAACTTTGATTATTTCTTTGCCGTTTTCGCCGTTTCTTAAAGAGGCGGTTGCGAGTTCGAGATTTGGGAGCTTGCTTGTTCTAAATACAGCAGATTTCGAGAAAAAACTCAACGATGTTTTTGGAGGGGCCGTAAACGAAACACTAAACTTTTTAACCATCTCTCCTCAGAGCAACGAATTTGTCGATCTAAATTTTAAAATAAAAGATTTAAAAGTGGACAAGATTTCGGAAAGGCAAATGCTTGCTTTAGTCAATAAAGAAAGAAAGGCAACAAACCTCAACTCGTTAGTTTTTGACGACGATCTCGCAAAGGTCGCCAGATCCCACGCGGAAGATATGTTTAAAAATGGATACTTCTCGCATTACAGCGAAAATGGTTCTTCTCCCTTTGACCGGCTATCGATCGCAAGCATAGATTTTGTCTACGCGGGAGAAAATTTAGCGCTCGCGCCAAGCACAGAACTGGCGATGCAGGGGCTTATGAATAGTAAGGGCCATCGAGAAAACATTTTGTCCCCGAATTTTAATAAAATAGGGATAGGCGTTGTCGACGGAGGGATATACGGCAAGATGTTTGTTCAGGAGTTTAGTAATTAGATATGCGTTTTTCTAATATCGAAAACGGTAATTTTAAAAACAAGAAAGTTTTCCTTCGATTAGATTTGGATGTCCCGGTTAAAAAAGATAAGATCGAAGACGAAGAAAGACTTTTGTCGGGTATAAAAACAATCCAGTATCTCATTAAACACGGTGCGGAAATAATTATCGCCGGACATTTGGGGCGGCCGGAGGGGAAAGAAGAAAAATTTAGTCTTAGAACGGTTGCTTCATTCTTTGCCAAAAAAATCGGGTACGGGCAATTGCACCCTAGAAAATTTGGAATTTTTAACGGTTGGAGACTTACAGAAAGAATTTCGATTCTTGAAAATCTTAGATATTATAAAGGAGAAGAGAAAAACGACGGAGAGTTTTCAAAAAAATTGGCAGGTCTTGCGGATGTTTACGTCAATGAAGCATTTGCGGTTTCTCACAGACCGCACGCTTCGATCATCGGAGTCCCTGCGATTTTACCCCATTTTCCAGGCTTTCATTTTTTGGAAGAAGTACGAGTTTTAGGAGGTATTTTAAAAAAGCCGAAACGGCCACTCGTGGTAATAATCGGCGGTGCAAAGCTTGATACGAAATTGCCGCTAGTAGAAAAAATGCACCATTTTGCCGATTATGTTTTAATCGGTGGAAAAATTGCCCAAGAAACGCGGATATTATTAAAAGTCGCCCACGAAAAAATCATTCCACAGGCAGGCAGGAAAAAATCCGTTCTTTTGATCGCTGACTCGACTTTTAACGGCACTGACATCTCGGAAAAAAGCGCTGAGAATTTTTGCCAGATTGTGGGTCTGGCAAAAACGGTTGTTTGGAACGGGCCGATGGGAATAACGAATGGCAAATCGATAGACGAAGATACGGAGAGAGGAACGAGAAAATTGGCAAAAGCGATTGTCAAAAGCCGGTCGTATTCGGTCGTTGGCGGAGGAGACACGTTAGCTTATGTTAAAAAAATCAATCTATTAGATAAATTTAAATTTTGTTCGATGGGCGGGGGCGCGATGCTCTCGTTTTTGTCAGGCGAAAAAATGCCGGGAATCGACATACTTGAGAAAAATTACTCAAAATAAGTGTTGTAAAAGGTCGTACTTCTTTGGATCGCGCTTTCCCAGCCACCCATATTGAAATTATGATTTTCTCCGGGGTAGGTGTAATAACTTGCTGTTTTACCGAGGTCTTTTAATTTGTCGTTAAACTGGTTTGACCATCTTAGGGGAACTGCTTCGTCGTCTGTTCCCTGGTGAATTTGTATCGGAGCGTTTATCCATGAAAAATAATTAGCTGGCGAATATAACTCGATATCGTAATCTTTTTCAAAATCCGCGACTATTTTTCGCAAATACTTTCCGTTGTCGATCGATTCGTCGGTAAAATAAAGTACACAATAGGGAAAAGGCTTTGTCACAGGCGCCCAAAGCACAGTGGGGTAACTTTTACCGGTTATTTCTAAAACCGATAAAGCGATTTGGCCTCCGTTACTGTGTGCCCAAATCCCTGTCTTTTCGTAGTCTGCCCTCGCGTCGCTTCCGGAATTTATCAACGCTTGGTTTAAATTTTTAACAGAAGATAGTAAAGTTAAAGCCGTTGTGTAAGTTTGGAATCTGTCTTCAAGCGAATCAGTTGAGGCCGGAGATGAATCGCCGTAGCCCAAAAAGTCCGGGGCTAGTGTGATAAAACCGTTCTGGGCTAAAAATTCTCCGCCGTGTTGAGTCCCGACTCCAAAATCGTAAATTTCTTTGTCAACGTATCCCCGAAACATTACGATTACGGGGTATGTGCCTGGTTTTTTCGGAATATTCGCGAGTCCGCTTACTTTTTTAACTTGCCCTGATTTTACCGAGGGATCGACGTCAAAATAGAAAACTCTCGAAGTAAAATCGGGAGTGTCTTTTATAATATCTCCGAAGGTAATCGGACTATCCTTGAAAGTAGATTTTTTTAAGTTTTC
>JAMCZG010000007.1 GCA_023485715.1 Patescibacteria group bacterium | reverse complement strand
GGTTATTAATTCCTAAAAAGACCTTAAAATCTTAATTAATACTACGCGACTTTCGAAAATTTTGTATCCCTCGCTTTTTGCTATATTTTGATCTATTGTAAAATCTCCGGACTTGAATTAAAAAAGATTAGATGAAAAAAGATAAGCATTCGGAATATCAGTACCTTGATTTACTCAAAGATATTTTAAAAAACGGAAAAGACAAACCGGTTTTTAATAATCCGGGAGTTACGATAAGAAGTGTTTTCGGGCGGCAATGCAGGTATGATTTGTCAAAAGGATTCCCGCTTTTAACCACGAAAAAAGTTTTCTTAAAGGGAATAATTTACGAGCTGCTATGGTTTATCCAGGGCTCATCCAATATAAAATATTTAGTCGATCACGATGTTCATATCTGGGATGATTGGTCTTATAAAAATTATAAAAAAGCTCATGAGAAAGGAAAAGTAAAATTCATGACGCAGGAAAAGTTCATTCAAAAAATTAAGGACGATTCGCCAGCTGGCGAATTTGCCAAGAAGTGGGGAGATATAGGAAATGTCTACGGAGTACAGTGGCGAAAATGGAAAACATCGGACGGAAGATCTATCGACCAGTTGGGTTGGGCAATCAACGAATTAAAAACAACGCCGTTTAGAAAATCGATCGTCGTTTCGGCCTGGAATCCGGAATTTATTTACGAGATGGCGTTGCCCGGAAAATCGATGGCTCTTCCCCCGTGTCATACGCTTTATCAATTTAACGTGACAGACGGTCGGCTTTCTCTCCAACTTTATCAGAGAAGCGCCGATTTGTTTTTGGGAGTTCCGTTTAATATCGCAAGTTATGCGCTTTTTACGATGATGGTCGCACAAGTTGTCGGATTAAAACCCGGATTTTTCGTTCATACATTCGGCGACGTTCATATTTACTCTAATCATTTTGACCAGGTTAAAGAACAGTTAAAGAGAAAACCGCGAGAATTCCCCATAATGAAAATAAATGCGAAAGTTAAAAATATCGACGATTTTAGATACGAAGATTTTACGGTGGAAAATTACAGCCCCTATCCTCCGATAAGAGGGGAAGTTACAGTTGTCGGAGGATTTTAAATTTAGAATGATATACTTCAATTATGCCAATTCCTGAATCAGAAGAAGTTATAAGACAAGCAACGGAAATAATAAAGCGAGAAGAGGTTGGTCAATTAACCCTTGCGCAAGTTTTTAGGAAAATACCTCAAGCTATAACCCCTCTCCAGGTGGAAAGACTTTTCACAAGAGGAGCGGAATTACTTACAAGCGAGCCTATTAATCGATATCCTAAAAACGAAGAAGAATATATCGGGTTTGAGACAGACCCAGAACCCCACACGAGTGGATTATTAAGATTGCTCCGTCAGGCAGAAAAGGTAAGTGATGTTATAGGCGACGAAAAGGGCGCTATTAGATATTCAATCGGACGTATGGTTATTTTATCCAATCTTGCAAGAGAAATGGATGGTTAAATTTTATGCCAACATCTTCTTTAATTAGTATTATCGTTATCCTTTCCAAAAACCGAGTAATTGCGAAAAACGGAGAAATTCCGTGGAAGATTTCAGAGGACTTAAAACGCTTCAGGAGAATTACAAAAGGACATCCGGTAATAATGGGGAGAAAAACTTTTGAGTCGATCGGCAAGCCATTGCCGGGGAGAACAAACGTAATTATAACTCAAAATTCAAAACTCAAAATTCAAAACTGTATTGTCGTTCATTCATTGGAGAAGGCGATTGAGGAAGCGAAACGATCTTCGGGTTCAGACGAAATATTTATTATCGGCGGGGGGCAAGTTTTTGAACAAGCGATTCAACTCGTCGACAAACTTTATCTGACAATCGTCGATGAAGAAATCGATGGGGATGTTTTTTTTCCGGATTATTCAGATTTCAAAAAGATCGTTTTTGAACAAAAACGGGAATCTCAAGGGTATAAGTATACGTTTATCGATCTAGAAAAATCTTAATCCTCTTGACAAAAAAGCCTCTGCAGTATAGAGTTAAGTATGGAATTAGGACTTACTTTTGACGACGTTCTTCTTTTACCCGATTACTCAGATTTTTCCAGATCCGAAATAAACCTTTCCACAAATTTTACAAAAAAAATAAAACTTTTAATTCCGCTGGTTTCTGCGCCGATGGATACTGTTACAGAAAGTAAACTCGCAATTTCTTTGGCAAAATTAGGCGGGATCGGGATTATTCACAGGAATTTATCGATTAAAGATCAGGTAGGGGAAGTATTAAAAGTTAAATCCGTCAGAGCCGGATCAGACCAGAAATTGTTGGTCGGGGCGGCGGTCGGGGCAAGCCAAGGTTTTGAGGAACGCGTAAAAGCGATCGTAAAAGCGGGAGTCGACACGGTCGTTGTCGATTCGGCCCACGGTTATTCAAAAAACGTAATAGACGCAGTAAGTTTTATAAAAAACACTTTTCCAAAAATGGAAGTTGTCGGAGGAAATATTGCGACATTCGACGGGGCAAGAGCCTTAATCGCGGCCGGTTGTGACGCATTGAGGGTCGGGATGGGGCCGGGGTCGATTTGTACGACAAGAATCGTTTCGGGGATGGGAGTTCCGCAAGTAACTGCCTTAAAAGAAGCATGCAGGGCAGCAAAAAAAAGCGGAACGCCAGTTATCGCAGACGGAGGAATAAAAAATTCTGGGGATATGGTAAAAGCCTTGGCAGTCGGCGCATCGACTGTCATGATGGGATCTTTTTTTGCTTCCTCCGTGGAGTCTCCGGGAAAAACTATAAATCTTTCTAAAGATCAGGTTCCCGGCCGTTTTCAAAGCATTCTTAACCATAAAACAAAAAAATATCTGTTTAAACAATACAGGGGAATGGGGTCTTTAGGTGCGATGGAAAAGGGCGCAAAAACAAAATCCGAGGACGAGTTTCACGGAAAAAATTACAAAGACAGGATTTTGGTCGCAGAAGGAGTGGAAGGATTAGTTCCTGTTAAAGGTACGGTCGAAGAAATGGTCGGGCAGACTTTAGGCGGGATAAAATCCGGGATGTATTATGTTGGCGCAAAAACAATTAACGAACTTTGGCGAAAAGCCAATTTTATCCAAATAACACAAGCGTCACTTGTCGAAAGTTATCCGCACAATATTTTAATCACTAACACCGGAAAACCATGATTTTTATTGTAGATTTCGGTTCACAAACGACTCATCTTATTTCCAGAAGAATTAAAGATCTTTGTTTGGATGCAAAAGTAATTTATCCCGAAGACGTTTTGTCGGAAATTAAAAAAGAAATGCCGGACGGAATTATTTTATCGGGCGGTCCACTCTCGGTTTATCAGAAAGGCGCGCCCGATATAGACGGGAAGATATTTTTCCTAAACATTCCGATTCTTGGAATTTGTTACGGGTTTCAGCTAATGGCGAAAATGCTTGGTGGAAAAGTTGTTTCGGGAAAAAAAGAGTACGGACCGACGGAACTTAGAATTCATAATTCAGAATTCAGAATTTCAAGTAGATTGCCAAATAAGTTTACTGTTTGGATGTCACACGGAGACGAGATTATAAAAATTCCGAAAGGATTTGAGATTATCGGTTCGACAGAAACAGTTCCTTTTGCGTTTGTCGCCGATCGAGAAAAGAAAATTTTCGGAGTTCAATTTCATCCAGAAGTCGAGCACACGGAGTATGGTTCGCAAATATTAACTAACTTTATTAAAGTATGTGATAAGAATCTTAAATCTAAAATCTTAAATCTAAAATCGATAGCAGATAATAAGTCAAATCTTATCGGAAACATAAAACAGACCATAAAACAAACTGTTAATGACTCTTACGTTGTCGGTGCTGTTTCCGGGGGAGTAGATTCGACGGTTGCAGGGATTTTAGCATCAGACGCAATAAAAGATCATTTTATTCCGATTTATGTTGATAACGGATTGATGAGAGATTCGACAAAAGAGCACGTGGAGAAAATTTTTAAAGATCACAAAGTTCGTCCTTTAATAATTGATGTAAAAAAAGAGATGCTCAGACGATTGAAAAGAATTATAGATCCCGAAGAAAAACGAAAAATTATCGGAAATTTTTATATCGAAATTTTTGAAAAAGAAATGGATAAACTTATTAAATCAGGAAAAGACGTTAAATTTCTTTTACAGGGCACTATTTATTCCGATGTTATAGAAAGTCAGGGTTCAAGGCATGCTTCAAAAATAAAAAGCCACCACAATGTCGGAGGACTTCCCAAAAACATGAAATTAAAATTAATCGAGCCGCTGCGGCATTATTATAAAGACGAAGTCAGACGGATCGGGAAAACCTTGGGATTACCCGATGAATTTATTTATAAACAGCCGTTTCCTGGACCAGGTTACGCGATACGTATCCGCGGAGAAGTCACTAAAGATAGATTGGGAAAAGAAAGACAGGCCGATAATATTGTCCTGGAAGAGCTTGAAAGTTCAGGCATTCTGAAAGACGTTTTTCTGTCTTTTCCGGTTTTAACGGGTGCTTTTTCGACCGCGGTAAAAGGGGACGGCAGATTTTTTGGAGAGGTTATAGCTTTACGAATCGTCGAATCAAAAGACGTAATGACTTCTAAATGGGCAGAGCTTCCCCATAGTTTGCTTCAAAAAATTTCATCAAGAATTGTAAACGAAGTTCCGGGAGTCTCACGAGTTGTTTATGACATTACGACAAAACCCCCGGCGACGATGGAATGGGAATAAAAATACTTCTTGCAAAAGTAAAAATAAAACTTTATATTACAAGAAAATGAAATCTTTAAAAACAACCGACCCCGAGATTTATAAATTAATAAAACAAGAAGAAAAAAGACAAGAAGAGGTTTTGGAAATGATCCCTTCGGAAAATTATGCATCTAAAGCGGTTCTCGAAGCACTGGGAACAGTACTCAACAACAAATATTCGGAAGGTTACCCAAAAAAACGATATTATCAAGGGAACAAAATAGTCGACGATGTTGAATCTCTGGCGCAGGAGCGTGCTAAAAAACTTTTCGGTGTGCCGTACGTAAATGTCCAGCCGCACTCGGGTTCTCCCGCAAATCTTGCGGTTTATGTAGCACTTTTGGAACCCCAAAAAGGAAAAATCATGGGGCTGTCTCTTGCGTTCGGCGGACATTTAACTCATGGTCAGCCTGTCTCTGCAACCGGAAAGTTTTTTAAATCGGTACAATATACTTTAGGAAAAGATGGATATCTCGACTTTGATGCGATCGAAAAACAGGCGATAAAAGAAAAACCGGATATTATCGTCTGTGGTTTTACGGCATATCCGCGTATAATCGACTTTAAAAAATTTGCACAAATTGCAGATAAAGTAGGATGTTATTTAATGGCTGATATTTCTCATATCGCAGGACTAATAGTCGCGGGTGTTCACCCGAGTCCTGTTCCGTATGTCCATATAGTAACAACAACAACGCATAAAACTCTTCGCGGACCAAGAGGTGCAATGATAATGGTAACGGAAAAGGGTTTGAAGAAAAATCCCGATTTGCCAAAACTTATCGATTCGGCGATTATCCCTGGTATTCAGGGAGGACCTCACGACAATCAAACAGCTGCGATCGCGGTTGCGCTTAAAGAAGCGTCCACCCCGCAATTTAAAAAGTACGGTTTGCAGATCGTAAAGAATAATCAAATGCTCGCAGGAGAATTACTAAAGTATGGTTTTAATCTGGTAAGCGGAGGATCCGATAATCACTTAATACTTATAGATCTCAGAAATAAGGGTGTAAATGGAAGCGTAGCTGCACTATCATTAGAGGCTGCAGGTATAGTTTTGAACAAAAATGGTGTTCCCTACGAAACTATGCCACCTTTCTACCCGTCGGGCATTCGACTTGGTACTCCTGCCATTACAACTCGGGGAATGAAAGAGAAAGAAATGGTTAAAATAGCAAAATGGGTAAACGACGTTGTAGACGAGTCGAGAAAATATCAGCTTCCGGAGAAAAAAGAAGACCGCGCAGAATTTTGGAAAAAATTAAAATTAGAGATATTTAAAAATAAAAAATTATCGGAAATCTCAAAGGCAGTAAAAAAACTGGCTATCAAATATCCTGTTTTTAGTCTATAATTAATTACCTTATAAATCCCAAAATATAAACTCGATGAAAATTCTATTTGTTTACCCAAAATACCCAGAAACTTTTTGGAGCTTTAAATACGCGATTAAATTTATTAATAAAAAGGCTGCGTATCCGCCGCTTGGTCTTATGACGGTTGCCTCGATGTTGCCCAAAATTTGGAAGAAAAAACTCGTCGATTTAAATATCCGCGAACTTAAAGACGAAGAAATAAAATGGGCAGATTATGTTTTTATCGGGGCGATGGTTGTCCAAAAAGACTCGGCAAAGCAAATTATTGCGCGTTGTAAATCTTTTGGTAAGAAAATAGTCGCCGGCGGTCCGCTCTTTACGATGGAGCCGGAAAAATTTAAGGACGTTGATCACTTGGTTTTAAACGAAGGAGAAATTACAATCCCGAGATTTCTGGATGATTTTAAAAAAAGAAAATTAAGACATATTTACAGAACAGAGAAAAAACCCGGTCTTTTAAAAACGCCTTCGCCCATGTGGCGTCTTATCAATAAAAAACATTACGCGACGATGAGTCTGCAATTTTCGCGCGGATGTCCTTATAATTGTGAATTTTGTAATATCACGTCTCTTTTTGGCAGAATCCCTCGTTTAAAAGACACGAATCAGTTTTTAAAAGAACTCGATTCGCTTTATGATTACGGTTGGCGCGGCGCGGTATTTATTGTTGACGACAATTTTATCGGTAATAAACTGCAATTAAAGATGGAAACGTTGCCTGCTCTTGTTAAATGGATGCAGGAGCATAAGTACCCGTTTAATTTTTTAACGGAAGCGTCGGTTAATATGGCTGACGACAGTGAATTAATGACGCTTATGAGCAGGGCCGGTTTTACGTCAGTTTTTTTAGGGATCGAAACGCCGAGCAAGGCGAGTCTTAAAAATTGCAACAAATACAATAACGTAAACCGGAATTTGTTGTCTTGTGTAAAAAAAATCCAAAATCACGGAATCGAAGTAACATCGGGTTTTATAGTCGGATTCGACAAAGATACGCCTTCTATTTTCCAGCGCCAGATCGATTTTATAAAACAAAGCGGAATCGCGATCGCGATGGTCGGAATCTTAACCGCGCCGCAGGGAACAAACCTTTATAAACGTCTCGAAAAAGAGGGAAGACTGATAAAAGAAAAATATTTTTCGGGAAACAATACGGATTTTTCGACTAATTTTGTGACAAAAATGGACATCAATAAGTTAGTAGAGGGGTATAAAAGAATTGTCACGACGATTTATTCGCCGGAGGAATATTACCAAAGGGTAATGAAATTTTTTCCAGAACTTAAGCGGCCGAAAATAAAAAGAAGTTATGGGTTTGATTTTCAACGCATACTTGCGCTTTTTAGATCGATGTTCCATCTGGGTTTAAAAGAAAAAGGAAGACGCGCATATTGGAAATTTTTCTTTAAAGTTTTATTCAAACATCCGCGTTATTTCCCCGACGCGATAACATACGCGATTTACGGCTTCCATTTCCGAAAAATCTTTAATATTCAAAGAAGCTAGTCGATTGTGTAGGCAATAACAGGCTGGTCTACCGGTATTGGAATTTTTCTGTCGATCGAAGTTATTGTCGCGTGCGATGTTGTAATACTTCCTGTTCCTCTAGATTGTGCGGTAAAAGTAATTTTTGCCAGACGGAGTTTGCCTTTTATTTCGTCTTGTAGATTTGTGCTGACTTTAGCAAACCGTTGATTTTTTATCCCGTCGAATACCATTACATTAAAACGGGACGCGTCGACGTCTTCCTCAAAATTACTTACAGATAGATTATCTGTTATATTAAGCGTTAAGTCGAAGCCATTTATTTTTATATTTTTAGTATCGATCCCAAGCGACAAAGTAATGCTTTCTCCCGGCCGTAAAGAAAAGTTTATGATAGGATTATTTTCTCCAACCCTGGTATAAAAAATAAATACTTCTTTTTTTACATCATTTTCAGTGCTAGAAAGTTGTTGTGTTACCTGGGGTGCGGCGCGTTGTCTTATTTCTTGTGGTTTCTTAATATTCAAAACAATTAGGATAACCGCTGTGATAAGAAAAATAAACCCGGCAAAAAAAATTATAATTTTTTTTCGCGAAAATTCCTGGTCATTAGTCGATTTATTTGTGTATACAAAGTTATTTTCTTCCATTATGGACACACCCCAACTCCTGATTTCATTACCTGGTACCAAACATTAAAGTCTAGAATATCAACGGAACCGTCTTTATTGATGTCTGCTCCTGGTACTGTCTCTCCCAGCTGGAAAGCCCTTGACCATAAATTAAAGTCTTCGATCCCTACACATCCACCAAAGTCGATATCGGCGGGAACGGGGGTGGGGATAGGAGATGCGGTTGGTTGAGGAATTACAGTCGTTGTCGGCACGCTGGAGCCCAGAAGCTGATTTATGGAAGTTATCGAAGAGCCTTTGCCGGCACATGGAGACCCCGATCTTAACGAATAGTCTCCCGCAGAGGGATTTGTAAATTGGGGATCAGAACTTATGGTTCCCGAAGCGATTACGTTTCCCGTAACACCCCCCGCGTTATAGTTGCAATTGTTTGTAAAAGCTGTGTTTCCTCCAACAGTCGGCATGTAAAATCCGCCGACGTTGTAAAAAATATTGTCGTGAACATTCATGGGGGCCATTGCTCCTCCTGGCGCTGCGCAGCACCATTGGATAGCGGATGCAGTCATGCTGGCCAAGGTGTTATGGTGGACATTCCAATTTGTAGTCGAACCATGTTTGCTTTTAATGCCGTACTCAACTCCATAGATAAGGTTATCGTGAAGGTCTAATCCATCTACATAGGCGTTATAATCTGCCGTTGCGTTTTCTCCCAAAAATATTCCCTGAAGATAACCTGCCGTGATAACGTTATGATGAATTTCCCAGCCAGTGCTTCTTGTGCCTCCCCAAACTTGAACTCCGTCGGGATGCCGGCAGTAATGATCATGAAGATAACTGTATTCCAAATTAAATCCGGTAACTGTTCCGTTAAATTGAATAGAGTCCTGCCCATTATGATGAATATTCATATGCGAGAGAGTAAGATTAGATCCGCTACCTTTTACTCCCCATCCGTCCTGGGTTCCGTTTGCAGGATCATCGTTGGCATGGGATTCGATATACTTTAAAGTGTTATTGTTTCCCGACACAGTAATGCCAATATTGTCGTGATTTCTTACCACAATTCCGTTCCATTTTATTCCGTCGATAACGACATAACTTTGGGTATTAAGACTTATCCCTACAGTTCTAACTCCTTGTCCTCCCGGTGAGGATTGTGGGTTACCGATGGCGTTGGGCATGCATTCGATCCAGGACGTCAAACCCCCGTCGATTATCGCTTGCCCGTTACGTCCGTTTTCGGACGAAAGTTTTATCGTGATCGGAGAGCCGGAGATTCCGCTTTTACCGATCGTCAGAGTAGAATTATAAACCATCGATGTCGTCCCTCCGTCTATATAAATTGTGTCTCCGGGCTGGATGATGGCCCAGTCGATGTTTGACAGCTCGTTCCACGCAGTTTGCCAGGTTTTGCCGTCTGTATTATTCCCGTTTCTCGAAACATAAAATATTTTTTCCTGTGGAGGAGTGGTTGGTCCGGAAGTTGAGGTTGGGGACACCGGTATATCAGTCGGGATTGGTGTATTCGTCGGTTGTATCGGAATATCCGTTGCCGTCGGTACCACAGGAGTCGATGTCGGGGGTGTTGTCGGGACTGGAGTCGAAGTGGGTTGTGGCGTCGGTGTTGGGTTAGCGACATTGTAAGTTAATGTCTGTTTGGAAACAGGGATAGAAGTGTTTGTGGTTGGAGATGTTAACATCGCGTTTGTGAAAGATATGGTCCCGCCTCCCAAAGACATGGCTTTAAGCGGGACAGTCGCAATATACAGATTTCCTGTATTTACTGCGTTTACGTCTGTCGTGACTTTTGAAAATCTCCAGGTGTTGTTTTGCCAGCTGTTAAAAAGGAGAGAATTGAATTTATTCGCGTCGGGTCCTTCTGTCTGCGGGTTTGCCAGGACAAGGGTATTGTTGTTTGGGATAACGGTTGTGATATCCAAACCGTTGATGTTTGTCTGTGGCGCAGAAAGATACAAATCTAGCAAAACATCGTCTCCAGGTTTTACGGAAAGAGTGGTAAGTGGAGAAGTTGTTCCGTGGAGGGTAAAATACAAAGACGCAGTTTCTCCAGCTGCCCTTTGCCGTATATCAAAATATTGAGTTACGATTGCTGGTGTCACGATTATCAAAAGAAATCCGACAACGATGACACCTTTTACAAACCTGTCCTGTTTTGAAAACCAATTCCATACTTTTCTCAGAGGATTTTCTTTTTCCGCCTCTTTTTGGATGTGGTGCGGTGAGTTGTACGAGAGAATTTTTGCCATCCGAATCTATTATTGTTCCTAAAAAATCATAAAGTCAAGTTCAACCCTTAAATTTATGGACACACCCCAACTCCTGATTTCATTACCTGGTACCAGACGTTAAAGTCTAGGATATCAACGGCACCGTCTTTATTGATGTCGGGATAAGTTGAGGGTTGAACAGTTTGCGTAGAGAATGCTTGCTGCCAAATATTAAAGTCCTGAATTCCGACACAACCGTCGCGATTTACATCGGAAGGCGAAGGGATAGGTGTTGGGGTAAGTGTGTGGGTGGGTGTTGGCGTGAATGTTAAAGTCGGTGAAGGAGTAGGGGTTTTTGTCGGCGTAGGCGACGGGGTAAAGGTAGGTATTAAAATTTGCGTGGGTGTATTTGTCGGAGGAAACGTGGGTTTTATTGTTGGAGTCGGCGTTATTCTTCTAGGTCTTGGATTAACGACATTAGTTGGTTTTATTGTAGGTGTTAAAGTAGGGATGTCCCTGCGAGAAGATACTATTTGCTCCTGATTTATAGTTTGAGGCGTCGCAGTTGGTGTTTCATTTACTAAATTAGAGCTAGGTGTAGAAATTGTGACCGACTCTGGAGGTGATGTTGGAGGGTTACGGTCGTTATTTACTGCCCTTTGCCGTATATCAAAATATTGAGTTGTGATTGCTGGCGTTACGATAATTATCAAAACAAAAATAATTATCATAAGTTTACTGA
>JAMCZG010000006.1 GCA_023485715.1 Patescibacteria group bacterium | reverse complement strand
AGGCTGTTGAATATTGGTTTCCGTCTCCTTCCAATCCGCTCGGGTTTGTAAAATTCGTGTCAGAAAGACCGAGGGCGCTAGCTTTTTTATTCATCGCGTTTATAAAAGATTGACGACCCGAAGGATAATTTTCGGCGAGCGTTTCTGCCGCGTCGTTTCCGGACGGAAGTATCAGCCCATATAATAATTCTTCCAAGGTAAGAGATTCGCTTTCTGTTAGTCCCATCGAATTTTCTCCGACCAATGCATCTTTCGTCACAAAATATTTATCGCCTTGCTTTTTGTTTTCAAGCGCAATAATCGCGGTCATTATTTTAGTTAAAGACGCGATCGGAAGCCTTGTTTTCGGATTTTTCTCGTACAATACTAAATCCTCAGTTAAATCGTAAACGTACGCGGATTTTGCCGAGATTTCGGGCTTTTCTATATTTATGCCCATTACTTTCTCGTTTTTTGGCAGCCAAATATTAAGTGTTTTAACTTCTTTGTTGTTTTTCAAAGACAAAAAACTAGGAAGGGGATCGACAACAACTTTTTTTTGAAAATTCGGGTAAGCGATCCACACTACAAAACCCAGAAGAACACACCCTAAAATTATTGTCGCAACGTAAGAAATTTGACTCCGGTTCATCGAACTCTAAAAATTTATTTTAGCATTTTTATCCCCACAAATGTAATTTTGATTACAAATTATCGGTGACTGTTATCACTGATCATTAATTGTATTACACATATTATCGTTTTAAACCGTTTTCCAAGAAAAACTTTAAAAGGGAGGTGAGAAATATGTCAAGAGTCGTACACTTTGAAATTGTCGCAAAAGATCCCGATAAAACTGTCGAATTTTATAAAAAAACATTCTCCTGGGATGTGAAAAAATGGGAATCTGGAAAAGACTACTGGCTCTTGATGACCGGGGATAAAAACGCTCCGGGAATCGACGGTGGCCTGATGGAAGAAAGCGACATGTTTAACCGCGATTCGATTAATTCTTATGTATGTACTCTCGGTGTCGAAGATATCAACGAAGCAATTTCAAAAGTAGAATCTAACGGAGGACACGTATATGTTCCGGTAACCGAAATCCCAAACGTGGGCTTATTGGTTTATTGCAAAGACCCGGACGGGAATATTTTCGGGATGATGGAATCAAAGATGGCGTAAGGAGGTGATAACTATGGACAAAAAATTAATGACTGTTGAATGTGATCCGATGTGCGGGTTTATGATAAGAAGCCACGACGAAGATGAGGTCGTAGACACAACAAAGTCACATTTAAAAAAGATCCACAATCAGGAAATTAGCGATGAGGAAGCAAAAAAACAGATCGTTTACGACTAGAAATAGAGAATTAAGTCGATAACAAAAAGAAAAACTGTTTAGATTTCGATTCTCGATTTATAAAAGAAGTAGCCGACGGTCCCGAAAGTAGTGACCGGTGCTACATAGGCAGGCAAATGGGCACCAAAACTGTCCAAAAGCATTATTGTTCCTAAGAAAAGAATCGAGTACATCGCGCCGTTTTTTAAATACTTGTATTTTTTAATCCGTTCCATATTACTGATCGTAAAATTCCGTAAAACAATCGCGCCCAGACTGTTTCCTAAAAAAATTAAAGGGACAGAAAGCGTAAACGCAAACGCCCCGATAACGCCATCGATCGAAAAAGTTGCGTCGATCACTTCCAAATAGAGTATTTTACTTATGTCTGACAAGCCGCTTTTTCCGACAAGCCTACTTTCCTCTTTCGCAGCGTAGCTTTTAAAGCCGTGCGTTATGAAAAAAGCCGTCGAACCTAAAACTGCGCCGAACGCCAGTAACGGGTCTTTAGAAAGCGCGATCCAAACGATCGAAGAAAGTAAAATCGAAACAACCGCAAAAAACCAGACTCCCTGGGAATGGAAAAACCGCTCGCCGCGGAGGCCGTAATTTTTCGGTTCGATAAAAAGCCAGTTAAAAAATAAAAAGATAAGAAATGTTCCTCCCCCGATTAAAAGGACTGGAGCGGATTGTTCGATTGCAGAATGAATTTTGGGGTCACTACTGAATGTTGCAGTTATCGCGCCAACCGGGCCGAGTCCGGGGACAGTCGCCCAAACGATCGCAAAAGGCAGTAATCCTCTTATTATGAAAACTGCAAAGATTATTCCCCACGTCAAAAACCATCTTCTCGCTTTTTCGCCGGTTGTGGATAAAACTTCGGCATTAATAATCGCGTTGTCGATACTACTGATAATTTCAAAAAGCGACAAGCCTAAAACCGTTAAAACAAGCGCGAATAAGTCCATAAAACAATTATACCATTCTTAAGCGGCTTTTGGGGACGATCCGGGATAAATAATAGTGGGATCGACATAATGAAAATCGTCGACTTCTGGAGGTGTATTCTGAATAAATTTCAGCGCTGTTTTATACCATTCGGTAAGTAAATCTATGCTCTGGTCTGGAATTTTCCCGGCGATAACCGCAGGAAAAGCTTGCATAAAATCCTCGGGTGCCATCAAGATCATATCCCGAAGCTTTGGATCCAGATCTTCACTGCCCCCAATCCTGTTTCGTATGTGATATGGTGTCTGGCTCCTTTGACACATAATGTTTAACCCTGCAACCGCCATATACTCGAGTCTTAATGTGTCTACCGAAGATTCCCAGGCTCCTTCTTCGGCTTGGGCAAGAGAAACTAATTTATTAATTCCGATATCAAGAAGATTAATTTCATTATCCGGTTGCCTTGATCCGATTTCGGTCAAGTGACGCTCGATACCCTTAAGTTCTTTATCTATTAATCTTAGCGTTGGCCTTCCTATGCGAAATATAATATTTTCTCTTGTCTCCATTTCATCGGGGTCAAACACTCCGTGTTTTTCTGCTTTTACCCCGGTTACTTCTATCGTTGTTCCTTGCTCCAAAAGAGCTACCGAATTAATTACCAATGCTGTAACACCAGACCAATGGCTTGTCGACAAATATTCGTAGGTTTCTGCTCTATGTCTTGCTGCATCCCTATTTTGCCTTGCTTTTGGGTCATACAAGTCATGCAGTCTTGCTTGTTGATTCTCTGTAAAAATTGATTTTTCTCCTGTACAATCCAATATTTCTGAGATTTCCTGACTAAACTTGCTGGCATTGGGATCATTTATTTCCCGCGGGTGTACCATTTTAATAGCAATCGACTCGAGCACTGCAGGAGTCATCGATGCAAGGGCTATTTCATATTGACCGATCGATGCTAGCCAAGCTGTCATCGGAACCATAATAGCCGGAGGAATATAGGCAAGCGGAGCATATTTATTCCAATATTTTACATTTTCTTCGCCGAGGGAGGTTTTCATTTCACCCAATACCCCGATCAATTCTATCGATTTTTCAACACCCGTATCAAAAGGCACCTGACCTTTTACGGGAATTTCCTTTTTATTTAACCCCGATACTGATTCTTTCGGATATGGCACTAAACCTTGTTGCCCGATCCAACATTGCTTGTCTACTAGTGCTTGCTCAACTCTGGACATAAATTCTTTACCTTAATTAAGTAAATTCTCAGTAGTATACTCCGAAATTATCGTTTGTCAATATACCAAGATATATCGCTATATGGCTCTAAAACGGTTTATCTTGCGGAAGGCGTGGCTTGTGGATCTTGTGATATTGTCGGCGTAATCGTAAGACCCCCTTCATAAATAAATTTTCGGGTTAAAATTTTTTCTTCGTCCGTTGCGATCCCTTTTACGCGAAGTTCGAATTCGATATCGCCTGAGGGCAAATTGAAGACGCTTATCGATTTATCGTCGTAATCCGACCATTTTCCCTTATTAATCCTGTAAGACCAGACAATTTCGCAATAATTTTCTTTTTCGTAACCGATCGCAAACTGCACAGGATTTTCAGAAATTTTATCTCCCTCTTTTGGATAAGAAATACTAATCTCGGGAATTTGTTTTTTGCAAACTTCAGGTGACGCTGACGGAGAAGAAACAACCGTCTCGACCACTTTTATAACCGGCTGTGTATCGGACGAATTTTTTTTCTCGGGGACTTGGGTTGCGATTGAAGGTTTTTCGGACCTTGATTGCAGCGAATTTATGTTTAGTATTATCACTGTTAACAAAACGGGGACTGTGAGGAGCGCTGTTAACACTTCGATATACGGCTTTTTGTTCGGAATACCCCTGTAAAATCTTTTTACTCTATCGAAAAACCCATTCATCTTAAATGTGAGGAAAAATATTATAGCAGATCAAATCCACTTTTAACAGTCCACCGCAAATCTCCTCCACAACTGTTTTGTGGGTCATTTTTTAGCATCCACAAAACCCGCAAATTAGCCTCAAACAATCCACACTTTGTGGAGTCCACAAGTTGTGGACCAAAAAATACTTGCATTTCTTTAAATTTTGGCGCAAAAATAAGGTATGCCAAGCGAGCTAAAAAGCGAAATCGCAAAGGAAAAGCCGCGGGACGAGGAAGGACATTTTGTCCACGTGGAAAAACCCGAAAGTCCGTCAACCGGTAATCAGAATCCGATAACTAAATTTTTCTCCGAGCATTCCCATTATTCAAAATCCGATGACGACCTATTGGATATCCACGTCGGTAATCCCTTAAGAAAAATCGTTGAACTATTACAGCAGATAAAAAAGCAAAAGGCTTTTAGTTTTACGTTAAAAGGGTCTTTAGGGATTATGGGAGTTTTTCTCACTTTAACGGTTTTTGGCGTTTTGGGCGGAGGAAAAATGCTTTGCGACAAGGGTACGCAAACAGAGATCGGGACAATTAAAACTTTGATTATAAAAGAAGATGCGTCTCAAAAGATTCCTGTATGGTCAAATATTTCGGATTATTTTGTTTACAAAGAAAAGGAGAATAGGGTAGTGCTTGTTAAAAATGATAATTCTGTGATTAATCTTTTGTATTCAAATAAAGTCGATCTTAAAAGATTCGGCTCTCTTCCTGTTTTAGTAACCGGAAATTACGACTCTTGCAGTCGGACTCTCAACCTCAAAGATCCTCAAGGAGTTGAATTGTTTAGGTGATATATAATTTATATATGATTAATTATGTTGTTGACAAGTCAATTGAAGAATTTTTAAGAAAGGGGTAAATATTTCGAATGCTTATGTTAAAGATCCGGAAATAATAGCATTAAGGCATCCCTCTTTAGCATACTTTCGAATAAAATGATACCTAGGATAATCAATACTAAAAACTTTTCTGCTACAGATTAATTATACATCAAAAAATCTCGAACGGTCTTAATTTTAAAAATGATTAAACTTGATACATATTTTAATGGTTGACACAACAGATATAGTGTCTTATACTTTTTCAGGCGCTATTTTTATTTTTAAATAGTTCTTTGAAAAGCTGGCGGGGAAGCCTCCGTTCTTAATATGGGTTAGTTTACCTCACTCCTCCTCCCAAGATCATAATTTTGTGGTTTTGGGTGGGGAGAGTTTAGAGTAAGCTTTCCCTTAAAAAGAAAGGGGGTGATAGAAATGGTCAAAATTCAAATACATAGAGACCGAGCAGGAGAGTATAGATTGCGCTTTGTAGCTGCAAATAACCAAACGGTTGTTTGGAGCGAAGGTTATCAAACCAAACAGGGAGCTAGCTATGCAGCACAGTGGGTAAAAACCTGGGCATCTTCGGCTCTCATAATCGATTTAACAGTATAAGTTAAATGGTATCTCCTCGTCAGCTTTTTGAAGAGCTTGTTATTTATTTTATAGCCATTGCGCCACTCCACCGTGATGAGAACATGTTCCTCTTCTGTGTTGACTAAAACTATAAGTACCGTCTCCGCATATAGCAGTTGCTCCCGCAGGAGCACTATTATCGGTTGAAAAAGCCGGAGAATGAACCTTATTACCATCAACATTTATATAATAATCATCATTGCTTAATCCGCTTTGGGGAGATGTAGGTTGTATTAGTTGGATAGATGCTAGTGTCGGCGTAGGTGTTATCGTTGGCATAAGTGTTGAGGTGGGGGATAGGGTAGGAGTTGGAGAATTTGTTGGAATCGGCGTTGACGTAGAAACTTCAGTCACTACACCCTGAACATTCGTTATCTTAATATCATTAGATCCAAGTACGGCATTACTGCCAAGTAAAATTAATATAACTACGATTCCTATTAAAAAATATTTATTTTTAAACATAAATTATCAAAAATACGGGGCAAGGATTAAGAAAAAGAATTTATTAGATATTTAAGTTAAGTACTTGGCCTGGGTGAATTAATCGTGGATTTTGAATGTTGTTTATCTCGACTAGTTTTTGCCAATTTTTTGGATCGCCAGATTTTTCTTCAGCGATCTTCCACAAATTATCTCCTGCTTTTACAAGATATTCATATTTAACCAATTCTGTGGTTTTTGTCAGTTGATCTTTACTCTTAATTTCTGGCCATGATCCCTTAAGATTTCTATCATAAACAGTAACGAAAAGATTTGAGAATACGACATGGTAATGAGTATTAATCTCAGGTGATTTTAATACGATTTTTCCAATTGGATCGGTATCGCTTCCGATGACATTTCTGCCTGTTATTATACGTGTCGCGTATTTTGTTGGGTTTTTCAGTGTATCTTTTAGAATCTTGCCGGATCCCTCATAAATGATTTTTTCTTCCGGAATTCTAGATTGGAATGTTAGAGTATCAAATGTTCCAGTAGAAACTAGTACTAAGCCCTCTACGGGGTGATTTTTAATCCATTCGGCAGCAGCATGTTCAGAAGGTCTTTGTACTTTTGTTGCGTCTTGAATTATTGTTAAAGGCGATGTAAATAATAGGTAATACTGCAAACCTACAATTGGTACTAAAAGAAATATAGATTTTTTAAATTTTGCGGTCGTAATTCCAATAAAAAATGCTGCTGCGGGTAACGCATTTAACCCATACCTAGTATTGTAGAGCAAATGTGGAGGTAGATGCTGTGTAAACGCTATTGACTGACCCAAATATAAAGCGAGTAAGTTAAATACAATGGGCGCAAGAAAGAGATAGCCAGGAAGGCTTTCCCTCTTAAATCGATATCTTAATAAATAAACAATTACACCTATGTTTAATAACACCAAGGTTAACACTCCAATATTTTCAATCATCAACCACATAAATGTTATTAGTGATAAATACAGGTGGTGCTTAGTCGTTGCGTTTTGACTTGTAGCAAACCAAGAGGCTGAACCTTCTCCGAGGGCAAAGTTAAGAGGGTTGCCGAAAATAACTAAATTCCAAAGCAGCCAAAGGAATATTCCAAAACAAGCTAATGAGGAAAAAATAAATAAGCTACTTTCAGCCTGTTTTAATTTTCTATTACGAATATATCCTACTAAAGCTACCACTAAAGATGAAGTGACTACAATAAACCAATTGTCATATCTGCATAAAGTTGCAATAGCTGCAAGAAATGCTGCAAGAATTAAAGTAATCAAATTATTCGATCTTGACCATTTGATAATCAAATAAATAGCAACTAGCGCAGTGGCAATTGAAAGAGGCTCTGTCATCGGTGTTGTCTGGAAGTAAAGTAAAGACGGACTCAACATGACGACTAATGCGCCTATGATCGAACCTAATAAGCTTCTTGTATAGAAATACACGGCTTTGAATATCGTTATTACTATTACAATAAAGGAAATCATAGACACTATGGTTCCAGATAATCCTGAATAGTACATAAAATCATTCCATACAGTTGGCAAAAATAAAATATGTGGGAGTGGTAACCAAATTCCTCCCAGTTGAGTAGCCCCGGGCGTTAGTGAAAAAAGAACTCTTCTGGCAATATTTAAATGTGCTTTCGCATCTCCATAAGCCAGGTATAAACCATTATTGTAGTAATATATAAAACTTATAACCGAACAAATAATCGCGAAAGCGATGATCGACAAAAAAACAACTGTTTCCTTATTGCTCTTTTTTATATATTTATTAAGAAAGTTTTTCATATAGTTTTACTGGAATCAATAAATTGTTAAACCTAAAATCAATTAACTCTTTCGCTGCTCTTAAGATCACGGATATATTAGCTCCTGTAGATTTTCCTTTGAGTCTTGGATAGTGATTTACGGCAACTTCCTTTATTCTATAACCTGATCGTTTAGCTTTTATTAACAACTCCGTATTTACTAGCGCACCATTAGACTCAAGATTGTTATTATCAATAATTTCTCTTCTAAACAACTTGAATGCACAGTCAATATCTTTTACATGTAGGTTGAAAAGAACTCTAACGGATAAATTAAATATTTTAGCATTTAAAATTCTTATAAATGAATCTTTTCTGTTTTTTCGATATCCAATAATCATATCGAAAGTGTCCGTATAAGGTAACAGTTTTTTCAGATCTTTAATAGAAAACTGTTTATCAGAATCCGTAAAAAACAACCATTCGCCTGAAGAGTTTTGAAACCCAGTACGAAGTGTTGACCCGTATCCCTTGTTTTGTTCATGATGAATTACTTTTATTTTTTTATTATCCCTCTCAAGTGTCTTTAATAATTTTTTACTCTTATCTTGACTACCATCGTTCACAACGATAACCTCGTAGGTTATAGAAAGATTATCCATAGAACCTATTACGTGATTAATCATTTCCGTTATATTCTCGGCTTCGTTATAACAAGGGAGAATAATACTGAGTGTTTTTATCTTCATAAAAGTTAATGAGTTAATGCGGGTCTTATTAATGTGTTATCGATTAAACGTGTTCCAATTTTTTTTATTGCCTCGGAGGTAGCTTTTTTATTGTCAAGATGAAGTCCGTGGTTAGTTTTAGACCAATAGTGAGGATTCATAAGGAGCTTATAAAGAGCTGCCCATGCAGCCATACTCATTGCGAGCCAATAAAACGGAACTAGAAATGCGTATTTAACTAACTCATGGTGCCCATGTTTTGCACAACCGACCATATAATAGTAAAGGTATAAAAAATTGCCTAAAAGCAAGGAGAGAACGCCCATGTACAAAATCGGCGTAGGGAAAAAGGACTCAATAAAAAGTCCTATTTGTGATCTAAATAAAAAATATACAATTGTAATTCCCCACATAAGCGGGTTAATAAACATGGACATAACTTTTCCTCCCACAATTAATTGAAAAGTTATAACATGTGGTTCTTTCCAGCTTCTTATAAAATCCTGTGGTCTTCGCATGTGTAAAAGATATGTCTGCATATACCCTTTTATCCAGCGTGTTCTTTGTCCAAACCAATTTTTTATTCCACTATTTGCCTCTTCAAGAGTAAGGGAATCGATTATTGCCGTTCTATAACCATGTTTAACCAGCCTCATTCCCAAATCACAATCTTCAGTTACGTTAAAAGAGTCCCATCCTCCAAGTTTATGAAGATTCGCGGTTTTAAAATGATTGGAAGTTCCACCTAAAGGAATTGGCGCGTGAATTGACTGAAGTCCGGTTAACACAAGCTCAAACCATAACGAATATTCTGCTGTAAAAATTTTCGAAATTAGGTTTTGGTGAGGGTTATAAAAGTTTAATTTTGCCTGAATACAAGCCACACGCGAATCAGTTTTTTTAAACGCAAGAACAGCTTTTTTAAGTTGCAGTACATCTGGAATATCTTCCGCATCATAGATAACAATATATTCACCTTTTGTAAATTTAAGACCGTAATTACAAGCTTTTGGCTTAGTCTTTGGTTTGGAATGTGGAACAATAACGACATCAAAATACTTAGGTAAATTAAAGTCTTTTATGTGGCTAATTGTTTCCGCATCATCTTGCTCCAATAGAAGCATTACTTGAAGCTTGTCTTTTGGATAATCTAGTCTCGTCATTGCGCTTATAAACTGTGGAAGTACTTGCCATTCTTTATAAAGCGGGCACAAAATTGTATAGCGTGGCCATTCTTTTATCGAATTGATTTGCTCGTCGGTTATCTTAATTTCAGCAGGTTTTGAAAAACTTCGATAGATTAGATACAGATTAAAAAGGAGATCAGAAAAATATAGAATCGTTAGCATTGCAATAACCACTACTAGAGTTGTATGCCAATTCAATATAAACGACGCTATTAATACAACAGCAAAAATTAATATAAAAATAATTTGTAACCGAGACAGTCTGTAGAAAGCGCTCTCTTTATGATGAAGTGAGGAGTGATGAATGAATTCATTGTTTTTATAATGAAATCCATTTCCTTTTTTTTGAATCTCATCATCAGTAAAAGGTGTTATTGGGTGGCCAAATAAAAAATTTCTTATTTTTTTCATATCAAATAATTTAATAACTCTTGTTTGACTCAATAAATTTATTTAAGTCTTGAGTTGATATCCTATAATTTCGTCCAAATTTTACTGCTTTAAGGTTGCCTTTTCGTATATAAGCGTATACTGTTAGGGTATTCAATTTTAGGAGTTTTGCGACCTCTTTTGGTGTTAATAGACTTATAGTCATAACTATAAAGACTGTTTATACTACTTTTGTGTTGGTTTGTCAACACTTGTGTATATTTCTCTATCGTCTTCTTTAACTTGCAAGGGGTGGCCCCTTCGGTCTGAACACTCAGGGTCGAAGACTTACGAGGCTGGCTATTTTTCTGAAAGGACCTCGGATAGGGGAATGTTGTTTATATAAATTTTTACCTCTTTAACTGTCGGAAACTGCAAGGCTGTTTGTTCGAGTTGGGCCTGTACCCGTGGATCGTCGCAGACCCCGCCCAGCGATAAATTTCCCGAAATATAAATCTCAGCGACTCCGTTTTCGACCGTGGCACTGTCGAGTTTTAAATCCGAATTATACAAAGCGTTGTATAACCCAGACTCGCCGTAGTACTGCTGTTTTAAAGAGAGCAGTTCGTTTAAGGCCTGTGTTAAAGGTTTTGTCGTCGGAGTAATGTCTACGGTAACCGGAATAAGGCTGTCCCCGCAACCGATCTTTAACCCGGAATTTCCGCTATCTTCAAGCGCGGTTAAAAATATCTTTACTTGGGAAACCAGTGGGGGAGTCGGTGTCGAATTTTCAGCCGGAGCAGGCTGAATCGGCAAGGTTTTAAATATCTGATCCTTTGACATAAAAATAAAAACAATAACTAAAATAATTCCGATAAAAATCAGGGTTTTATTCTTATTTGACATATCCGAATTCTAACACAGATTAGAGATATTTCAAATTATTTAGAAAATGGTATAATAAATTTGTTGTATGAAAGATAAGTGTGTCATATATATCACGAGCCACTCTGTAATCGCCGCAAGCCCCACAGAAAGCGAGAAGCTGACTCTCGAAGAAGGAATAATTAAAGAAAAATCTGTCGTAAAAGAAGATAAGCTCAAAGAAGCCGTAATCCAGGTTTTAGGAAAAATAAACGCCAAAAAAGCAAGCACGGTTATTATAATCGGCGAGGACCTTTTGTTCTCAAAACAGCTCGTAAGCGAAGATCCCGAAAAATTAAAAGAAGAGTCTCAAAAATATTTAGACGGGCTTGCCTACAAAGACGAAGAGATTTCGGTCACAAAATACGAGTCTCAAGGTAAAAAAACCGTCACCGCCATCAATAAAAATATATATTTGCCTGTAATTACCGTTTTAGAAAACATCGAATGGAAAGTCGAATCCGTGCTTCCGGCGACACTATTCGGTGATTTTGTAAACGGGGAGGATTTGGGCTCGGAAAAGGTAGAATTCGTGCTGAATCGGGCTCCGGCCC
>JAMCZG010000062.1 GCA_023485715.1 Patescibacteria group bacterium | reverse complement strand
TATCGTCGATCGGAATTTTTGTGAGGTCGATTTCGATTCCTTCGTTCTCTTTAACAAAAAATATCGCGTTTTCCAAAATTGTTAAATTTCTAAGACCTAAAAAATCTATTTTTAGAAGTCCGATCGCATTGGAAGACACGTTTAAGTCGAGATCATACATGTCGTATTGTGTAATTATCCTTTCTCCTCTTACCTCCTTTTGTAGGGGAGTGTACTCGGTTAGTGGTTTGTCTGCGATTACCACTCCTGCCGCATGGGTAGATGCGTGGCGGGTTACCCCTTCGAGTTTTTTTGCCAGGTCTAAAAGTTTTTTTGTTTCTGCTTCGTTTCTGTAAGCTGCTTCGAGTTCTGGGACTTGTTCGATCGCTTTCTCGATTGTCATCGCAAAACCCTGGGCACCCAGGGGAATTAACTTGGCTATACGGTCTGGGGCTGCATACGGCATTCCCAAGGCCCTTCCGACGTCCCGGACAGACCCTCTGGCTTCCATCGTCCCAAAAGTTATAATTTGTGCCACCTTTTCTTTTCCGTACCTTTTTGTTACGTACGCGATAACTTCGTCTCGTCTGTCGTCCGCGAAATCAAGATCAAAATCGGGCGGGGTAGGACGTTGTGGATTTAAAAATCGTTCGAAAGGTAATCCGTATTTAAGCGGATCGAGTTCTGTAATTTTTAAAATATAAGAAACGATGCTTCCGGCGACCGAACCCCTCCCCGGGCCAGATGCGATCCCTTGTTCCCGTGCCCATTTTTTTAAGTCGTGTACGATTAAAAAATAAGTTGTATACCCTTTTTGAAAAATAATTTTAAGTTCGTAATCGATTCTTTCTTTTATTTCGTCGGTCGTTTCCAAATACCGATCTTTAATATTGTCGAAAACTAATTTTTGTAAGAATTCTTCTGTAGTTTGTCCGTCGGGGACTTCAAATTTTGGAATAACCCATTTACCTGTTGGTATAGTCAAATCGACCATTTCCGAAATCTTTACCGTATTTTCGATGGCCTGCGGATATTCTAAGAAGGCCAGCTGCATTTCTTCAGGGCTTTTTAAATAAAAATCAGGGGATTCAAGCATTGTAAGCCTTCGGTCTTTGTCGAGTATTGTTTTTTGCGTTTGGACACACAATAAAATATCCTGCGCTTCTGCGTCTTCCTTAAAAATATAATGGCAATCGTTTGTTGCTACAATTCCGATTCCCAATTTTTTCGAAAGATTGATCAACTCTTTGTTAACCTTGTCCTGGTCGTCTACTTTAATATGTTTTTGAAGTTCGAAATAAAAATTTTTCTCTCCGAAAAGTTCGATCAAATATTTCGATTTAATTTCTGCTTCTTCGTGTTTCCCCTCGAGCAATAACTCGGGGATGTACCCGCTTACACACCCTGTTAGACAGATTAAACCATTAGAATATTCGGACAGAGTAGGAATATCGATCCTTGGCTTATAATAAAATCCTTCCAGGCTTGCGATCGTTACCAGTTTTATTAAATTTTTATAACCGGTTTCATTTTTTGCCAAAAGGATAAGGTGGTTTCTGTCGTTATCGATTCCGCTGTCTTTGTCGTGAAGACTTCTTTTTGCGATATATATTTCGCATCCGATTATGGGTTTTATTCCTTCGTCTTTGCACGCGTTATAGAATTTTATTGCCCCGTGCATATTTCCGTGATCCGTTATCGCAAGTGACTTCATGCCGAGCTCTTTTGCGCGGCGGACAAGAGGCTTAATTTTTGAAAGCCCGTCGAGCAGCGAATATTCTGTATGATTATGAAGATGGACAAAATTAGCCATTTGGTTTATTGCCTTTTGCAATTTTAAATATTTTGCCTATAAATTTTTTTATCGGGTGATTCTCTCTATGGGATTTTTTATACGATTCTTTTTCATCATACATTCTTTGGTCGGCCAATTTTAGCGACTCCTCCGCATTATTTAGATCCACTTCAGCAAGACCCATGCTAATACTAACATTACTATCCTGGAATTGTTTTCTTGCCCTTTCGAGCCATACATTCGCTTGTTCTTCATTAGTTTCGGTTAATATAACCCTGTATTCGTCTCCACCGCATCTTGCAACTATATCAGAAGGACGTGTAACTTCCGTAAATAATCTTGCGGCTTGTTGGATATACTCGTCTCCCTCAGCGTGTCCTTGTGTATCGTTAATTCTTTTTAAATTATTTAAGTCAGCAACTACGACTGTCATATTATGGCCATATCTTTTCGATCTTTCCAGTTCTTCGTTTAGGCGTTTTTGATATCCTGTTAAGTTGTAAACCTGTGTAAGTCTATCTACATCAGATTCTCTCTGTTCTCTTACCTTTTCAACGGCAGCGTGCAGACGTAATTCTCTTAATTTTTCTGACCCTTCGATTTCTTCCTTGGATATCCCGCTCTTTTTAAACACGCCTTCGACTGACGGAAACTGACTTTTAATGGAGCTTCTTATATAGCCTATTTTTTCTGGGGTTAAGCCTTGATCTTGTGTTTCTTTTACCCCTACTTCATCCGTCATATCTATATAAATTATAAGCTAATTATTGTCTAATTCAAATGTCTTTCTAAGATTTTTTTTACTTTTTGTGAGTCTAGTTTTATGTTATTTAATTTACGGGATATCATACCAATCAGAAATCCAATTGCTTGAGTTTTGCCATTCTTATAATCTTCGACCGCTTTTGGGTTTTCGTCTAAGACCATTTTTACGATTTTTTCGAGTTCCCCTTCGTCGATGGCTGCTACTTGAGTAGTCGAAATAATCATCTTTATTAACTCAGCAGGCAAAACGTTATTAACATTGATCTTTTTATTTATTATCGTGTTTGCTATTTGTTTTGGAAGGACGTTGTGATCTTTTCCGATTTTTACTGCTTCTTCAAAATAATCAGCGGTCGATTTTTCTCGGGTTAAAATTTCTGAGTCATATTCCGAAAGAGAGTGTTCTTTTTGGAGCCTTTTGAATTTTTCGTCAGGAAGTTCGGGCATCGCTTTTTTTAATGAATCGATTTCTAAATCGGTAAATTTAATCGGGGGGATATCTGGTTCCGGGAAGTATCTATAGTCGTGCGCTTCTTCTTTTGAACGCTGTGAAACGGTTTTGCCCTTTTTTTCGTCAAATCCTCTGGTTTCCTGAGCCGGGGTTTCGCCTGATTCTAATATCTCTTTTTGTCGTTTAATTTCAAAATCGATCGCTTTTTCGACGAATTTAAAAGAATTGATGTTTTTTACTTCGACTTTATACTTGGGAAGGGATTTTTCTCCCGTTATTTTAAGCGAAATATTTGGTTCGAGCCTCATGTCTCCCTTTTCCATGTCGGCGTTGGAAACCCCGAGATACCTGACAACCTGCTGAAGTTTTTGCAAAAAGATTTTAACTTCTTTTGAATTTTTAAAATCCGGTTCTGTAACGATTTCGACAAGGGGGACAGAGCTTCTGTTAAAGTCGATTAAGCTCACATCTTTCCCGTCTACCATAGAATGGATTAGCTTTCCTGTGTCTTCCTCCATATGGACTCGCGTTATCCCGATTAACTTTTTATATGAGTCAACGTTTATTTCTAACTTTCCGTCAATGCAAAAAGGCTTGTCGTACTGGGATATCTGATATCCTTTTGGCAGATCGGGATAAAAATAATTTTTTCGATCGAATTTAGAAAAATTCGGGATTTTACAATTTAATGCCAGGCCTATCATAATACACCAATCGATCGCGGTTTTATTTGGAACAGGGAGCGCGCCAGGAAGTCCAAGGCATACGGGACAACAATGCGTATTTGGTTTATGTCCAAAATAATCTGCCAAACATCCGCAAAACATTTTGGATTTTGTTTTTAATTCGACATGTATTTCAAGACCGATCACAGGTGTATATTTCTTATCGTCCATAGTTTATAAATTTGGTTTCTGCTCGTAAAATTTTGTTTCCTGCTCGTAGGCGTATCCGATTCGGTAGAGTAATTCCTCGGAAAAATGTTTTCCTAAAATTTGTATTCCAACCGGAAAGCCGTTTATAAACCCTGCCGGAACAGAAAGACCTGGTATTCCTGCTAAATTAGCGGTTACAGTAAATATGTCGGATAAGTACATTTTTAAGGGGTCATTTATTTTTTCTCCTAATTTCCATGGGAGCGTAGGGGAGACGGGGGTTATCATCGCGTCAACTTTATTAAATGCGTCTTCAAAATCTTTTTTAATTAAGGTTCTGACCTTCATCGCCTTTTTGTAATACGCATCATAGTATCCTGAGGAAAGCGTGTAGGTGCCTAGCATTATTCGACGTTTCGCCTCTTTTCCAAAATTCTGCCGTGTATTTCCGTATCTTATCCCGTCGTACCGGGCAAGATTCGACGAAACTTCTGCCGGTTGAATGATGTAATAACACGCGATCGCGTATTCGGTGTGGGGAAGAGAAATTTCGATAATTTTCGCACCTAAGCTTTCGAATTGTTTGAGCGAGTCTCCAAAAACCCGCAAAATATTTTCGTCGATTCCCTCTTTTTTTGTAGCGTATTCTTTAGGAATCCCGATTTTTATTCCCCGAAGGCCGTTTTTTATGTTTTTAGTGTAATCCGGGACTTTTATATCCGGAGTTGTTGCGTCGAGTATATCTTTTCCCGCAGTAACATTTAAAAAAAGTGCATTGTCTTCGACGGTTTTTGTAAAATGTCCGATCGAATCAAGAGACGATGCCATCGCGACGATCCCGTATCGACTTACCTTTCCGTATGTAGGTTTTAGGCCGACAACATTACAAAAACTCGCCGGAAGCCTTATCGAACCGCCGGTATCGGTTCCTGTCGACGCAATACACATACCAGACGCTAGAGCTGCCGCAGAGCCACTACTGGATCCACCCGGGATATATTCTTTATTCCATGGGTTTTTGGTCGGACCAAAATCAGAATTTTCGCCGCTTGAGCCGTGTGCCCACGCATCACAATTTAACTTACCGACAATTACGGCTCCGGCGTCTTTTAGTTTTTCGACGACAGTAGCATCATATTGAGGAATATAATCTTTCAAAACATTTGAAGCAGCAGTGGTTCGCACGTCTTTTGTTAAGAAAAGATCTTTTACGGCGATCGGGACACCGAGTAACGGTAAATCATTTCCGTTTTTTATTTCCTCGTCGGACAGTTCCGCTTGTTTAATCGCAGTCTCTTGGCAAACAGTAATGAACGAATTGATTTGCGAGTCAAATTTATCGATTTGAGACAGACAGGACTTAACTAATTCGACAGAGGAAAAGTCTTTTTTCAGTAATCCTTTTTTTACGGCTGTTAGGGTTAGTCCGTTAAGATCCATAAATTTATTCTGTTAAAATAGCTTCTGTTTTAAAAAACCCGTTGTGTTTTGAGCTTGTGTTAGATAAAACTTCTTCCTGAGATAAAGACGGGGTAGTTTTGTCTTCTCTTTTTACATTTTCGAGATCCGTAACTTGGCTTGTTTCGGAAACAGCGTCTGTGTTCAATTCCTTGAGTTTTTCGACGTAGTTTAATATTTCTGAAAGTTGATCTTCGAAGGATTTTTTTTCATTGTCTTCTAAGGCTAAATTCGCGAGTTTTGCGATATTTGAAACATTAATTTTCACGAGTTTATTATAGCTCAAGATCAAGCCGGTTCGCAATCGCTTCTCTCGCCTTTGTTTCTAGTATGTCGTTAATCTCTTTTAGTTTTATATTTTTATATTTTATTTTAAGCGAGGCTTCGATTAAAAAATCGGCTAATTTCGGGTTTTTTGGAAGAACCGGGCCGTGTGAATAAGTACCAATTATATTTTTGTAAATAATTCCTTCAGTGCTGTCTTCGCCGTTGTTTCCGTATCCCGAAACTACTTTTCCGAGTGGTTTTAGGTTTTTTCCTAAATATGTCCGTCCCCCGTGATTTTCAAAGCCGATAAGCGTGTATGGTTTGTCCTTTAAAAAATAACTTTTTATCGCGATATCACCGATCAATCTATTGTTGCTTTCTTTTGGGGATTCAGTGTATAAATCCAAGATTTTAAGACAATCAATAATCGCTCCGTCTGATTCTTTGTAGTAGTTCCCCAAGAATTGGTAAGCACCGCAAATAAAAAGCCCCGGAGTCCCGTTTATGATCATCTCTTTTATAATATTTGACTTTTCTCCCTTAATATCTTTTGTAACGATTTGTTGCTGACGGTCTTGTGCACCTCCCATAAACAAAATGTCACAGTTTTCTAATTCTCTTTTGTCAAAATCAGTATTTAACTCTTTTATTTTGCACGTTATATCTCTCCATTCGCATCTTTTTTTAATACAGATAATATTTCCCCGGTCACCGTAAGTATTCATTAAGTCCGGATACAGCCATGCGACCGTAATTTGATATTTCATGTTATAAAATTTTCCTTCCTGTTAAAATTTTTCGTATTTCGAGCATCGCCGAATATGTCGGAAGAATAAATAAGATCTCGTTTTCATTCGTATTTTCGACGGCTTTTTCAACCGCATCTTTTAAATTTTCAAAAATTCTGACTTTTGAATTATCGTTTAAGCTTTTCATTGAGTATTTAATTCTTAAACCCATGTCGTAACACCTGTCGCCGGAAACAAATATTTTATTAAAAACATCGACATATTTTTCAACATCGATATCCCAGATCCAGGACACGTCCAATCCGTCTGGAATCCTGTTGTTCAAAACGATCAAGATATTTTTTGCGTTTAATTCTTTTATAGTTCTAAGCGACTCATTAAAGCTCGTCGGATTTTTGGAAAGGAATAATTGAACATTTTTATTATTAATCGTTATCTTCTCCTGTCTCCCGAATGCAGGGGAGTACTTTTTTAAAGCGTTGTTAGTATTTGTTTCATCGATTCCGATAGTTCTTGAAAAAATTACACAGGCCAAAGTGTTGTACCGGTTATAAATTCCCTGCATAGGGTAATACGAAGCATCATTGTCCGAAAGCGGGGGTCGTTTAAATCTACAATTATTACAACGCCATATGCCTAGGTGGGAATAAAATACGGTTTCGTAATCGAGTTTTTTGTCGCAGTTTGGACAATAAAGCGAGTCGGAAGCGTATTGGAGATCTTTTTGACCCAAACTTTTATCGTCAATTCCAAAAAATAACTTTTTCGATTTTATATTTTTTCCGATATACGCGATTTTCGGATCGTCGGCGTTTAAAAAAACAACCGAATTTTCGGGAAGTTTTTCTATCGACTTTTTCCAGTTTTTAGCGATGGTGTCTACTTCCCCGTATCTGTCTAATTGGTCGCGGAAAAGATTTAATACTATCAAATAATCAGGAGTTATTTCCGAAATCGAAAGAGGAAGGGTATTTTCGTCGATTTCAAATATAAAATAGTCACATTTTATTTTTCCGGAGAGGGAAGAATATTCGATTATCGAGCTTGACATTCCGTTTAATAAATTAGCCCCGGAATTATTAACAAAAACTTTCTTACCGTTTTTCTCCAAAACAGTTTGAATCAATTTGGTAGTTGTAGTTTTTCCGTTAGTCCCTGCGATAAAGACAATTTTTGCCCTCGATTTTTTTAAAGTTTGGTTAATAAATTTTTTGTTTACCGAAAGTGCGATATGCCCGGGCCACGTAGATCCGTGTCCTAAATTAAAACTACGGCTAATAAATAAAGTAAATTTTCCGAAATAAATTAAAAATAGATTTATCACATTGATCGGAGAATTTTAATTCGTTCTTCAACCGGCGGGTGAGTGTTAAAAAGTCCTGCAAACCAATTCCGAGTCTCCTTTCCTTTAAACGGATTTTCGATATAAAGATGTGCCGTGGCGTTATTTGCTGCTTCGAGGGGTTCCCTGTCTTTTGCTATCTTTTCGAGTGCTGACGCGAGCCCTTCGGGGTAACGAGTTAAAAGCGCGCCCGATGCATCTGCCAAAAGCTCTCTTTTCCTCGAAATTGCAAGCTGGATAAGCGTCGCGACAAGGGGGGAAAGAATCGCAAGGATTACTCCGATCAACATAAAGATTCCCTGTGCGCTACTGCCCTCATTCCTGTCTCGGTCTCTGCCTCCAAACCATAGGCTTCTGGTAAAAAAATCCGCAAACAGAGCAACAACGCCGACCAATATCGAAACAATCGCCATAAGCCGGATGTCAAAATTCTTAATATGGGATAATTCGTGGGCAATAACTCCTTCCAATTCTGCTTTATTTAGTTTGTCGAGAAGTCCCGTTGTGACGCACACGACCGCGTGCTTGGGGTCCCGCCCTGTCGCAAAGGCGTTGGGCGCAGAATCATTTATTATATATATTTTTGGCATCGGGAGGCCCTCGCCGATGCATAAATTTTCGACAATATGAAAAAGTTCACGATGATCGGATTCTTTTATTTGTTTAGCAGCAGACATCGAAAGAATTATTTTATCGGAATAATAATAACTGCCGAAACTCATTAACCCCGAAAATATAAGTGCGAGACCGACAAAAGACAAATCGTATCCCATCGCTTTTGTAAACACGTAAGCGACTGTCGATATAAATACGACAAACAAAATCATTATTATCCACGTTTTTATTTTATTCGCGGAAATTTGTGAGTAAATCGTCATTTTCTAAAATTTTACTTTGACAGGTTGGCGTTCGGATTCTTCGGTCTGAAAGAATTCTTCGTCTTTAAAGCCAAACACTCTGCCTACTACGCCGCTCGGGAAAGTCGCAAGCATAGTATTATAATCCCTGACGTTTGAATTATAAAATTGTCTCGAATACGCGATTTTATTTTCCGTGTCTGATAATTCTTCCTGAAGCCTTAAAAAATTTTGACTCGCTTTTAAGTCAGGATAATTTTCAGAAACCGCGAAAAGACTTTTTAAAGCGTTTGTTAGCATGTCGTTAGACGCCGCTTTTTCTTGTGGGCCCTCGGCTTTCATAAGAGAGGACCTTGCTTTAGTCACGTTTTCAAAAACTTCCTTTTCGTGTTTTGCGTATCCCTTTACGGTTTCGATTAAATTAGGGATTAAATCAACGCGCCTTTTTAATTGCACATCGATCCCGCTAAACGCTTCTTTAATTCTTACCTTTATGGTTGCGAGCCCATTATAAACGGACCACGCATACACTAAAACAACCGCGATTAAAACTATTATGCCTATTGTAAAATAACCCATTTTTTTCTCACCTCCTCTTTATTTAGACAACCATTTGATAAAATCTTCATAAGCTAATGTATTCAAGATATCCTTTTTTTCTGCCCATCCCCGCCTTGCAACAGAAACGCCGTATTTGATTAAATCCATTTGCCACAGTGAATGGCTGTCTGTATTGATAACCATTTTAACGTCGTTATTTACAGCCTCTCTTACTATTATATCAGGAAGATCAAGTCTTGTCGGCCAGGCGTTTACTTCGAGTGCTTTATTGTTCTTTTTACAGAAGTCGAAAATTTTACCAAAATCTACTTCATATCCGGGCCGGCTTTCTAAGAGTCTTCCCGTCGGGTGAGCCAGAATTTTTGCTTTAGGATGGGACAGGCCCGATAAAATTCTCTTGGTCATGGTTTGGCGATTCATATTAAACGCGGAGTGAATCGACACCAAAACAGCGTCGAGTAATCCTAACGTCTTGTTATCTATAGATAGATTGCCATTGGATAATATGTCAACTTCAAGTAAATTAATTACTCGTATATTTTTAATACTCGATTTTATTTGTTCAATTTTCTCCTTTCGTTTTTGCAGGATAGTGTAAATTTGATCTTCTGTATGTTTTGATACACTGGGATTGTGCTCGGAAAAACCGATGTATTCATACCCGAGCTGGTGCGCTTTTTTTAACATCTCTTCCATCGTATTGTTCCCGAGATCGTGGCTAGGTTCGAGCGGGAAATTGGAGTGAATATGAAGGTCTCCCTTAATATCTGTTAGCTTAACAAGAACAGGAAGTTTTTTAGCTAGAGATGCTTCGATTTCGCCTGTATCTTCCCGTATTTCAGGCGGTATCCAGTCAAGACCGAGTGTTTTATAAAATTCTTCTTCTGTTTTAATATCTTGTTTTTTCCATTCGTTTTTTACTTTTTTCTTGATTCCGTGTTCAGAAAGAGAGAATTTCTTTTGCAAAGCGTATTCACGAAGATGAACGTTGTGATTTTTGCTTCCGGTAAAATGCTGAAGGAGTGATCCGAAGCTACCTGGCGTTTGTGTCATTAAATCCACCTGTCGGCCGGAAGAAAGCAATATTGACGCGGTTTCTTTACCTTGCTCGATTATTCTCTCCTTGTAAGGGTAAGAGACAAAGTGTTTTATAATTTCGCGCGGATTTTTGGTCGATACGGCAATATCGATGTCGCCGATAGTTGAAACCATGCGTCTTAAGCTTCCTAAGGGGTACACCTCGATCGCGTCTCTGGACGTTTTTAAATAGTCGACCAGTTTTTGGGCTAATCCAGAAGCAAACGGGAGTGGCATTCGCGATGTTTTCCCTTTGCCGGCCTTATAATCCTCGATAGCTGTAATAATTTCCGTCTGAGATTTATCGCCAAAACCATCGAGATTTGCGATTTTGTCTTGTTTTGCTATATTTTCGAGGCTAGAAACGACTGTTTCGGGATCTTTAAGATTAAATTCCCGAACCAACCTGTAAGCTGTTTTGGGACCGAACCCTGGGATTTCGAGTAGAGGAAATAAAGATTCCGGTATATCTTTAAAAACCCATGCAAAATGCTTTACTTTTCCGGTCTTTACGAGTTCTTCCAAATGTGATTTTATCGATGGACCGATTCCGGGGAGAGTTTCGAGTTTTCCTTCTTTAATTAAATCTTTTATTTCTGTTGTCGAATTTTCGATCGCGTCCGCGGCCTTTTGGTACGCGATGATCTGAAACCGAAATTTTGTTTGGTTTTTTATCGTGTAGGCTGCCGCGACATTTCTTAAAATTTGGGCGATTTTATGGTTTGTCATTTTCAAAAAAAGCATAGCAAAGCATTGACTGTATTGCAATAATTTGTTAGGATATGGGGAATTCATTTCGATGATTTGGACCCGTAGTGTAGCGGCTAACACACTTCCCTGTCACGGAAGAAATCACCGGTTCGAATCCGGCCGGGTCCGCCTTTCGACAAACTCAGGGCGAACAATTGAGTTTGGCGAAGTAAGGAACGGACGGATGAGAAGTGTATCCTGAGTGAAATCGAAGGAAATCCGGCCGGGTCCGCCCTCGCTAAATACTAGCGAGGTCTGCCAAAAAAGAAATTATTTTTACCCTCTGTCCAGAAAGGAGAATTGTGGCTAAAAGAAAAACAAAAGAGGACAACAAATTACTTAAAGGTTTTAAAATACGCGAGTCGTATGTGAGCTTAATTTTAGGAATAGTGGTTGTTGTTACATCGTTGGTTCTCGTTATTTCGTTTCTGAAAAACAGGAACCAGGAGAACGTAAACAGAAACACCACAACCGAAACGAGTTCTGAGAAAACCCAGGCAACTGAGGAAACCCAAGACAGTAAAAATCAATACACTGTTGCAAGCGGAGACACTCTTTGGAGTATTTCTGAAAAAACTTATAAATCAGGATACAACTGGGTTGATATCGCAAAGGCGAATAATATTTCAAACCCAAACGTAATCGAATCCGGACAAAAACTTACTCTTCCAAAAATTGAAGCGGGTAGTGAAAAAACCATCGCCCAGAATAATCAATCAGACGTTGTAACAACAAATAAAATTACAGAGTCGTCGTACACGGTAAAAAGCGGAGATTATCTGTGGGATATAGCGGTTAGGGCGTACGGAGACGGATACAAATGGGTTGAAATATTA
>JAMCZG010000066.1 GCA_023485715.1 Patescibacteria group bacterium | reverse complement strand
CGGTGGATCTAATATTGGAGAAGCATTAAGAGAAAAAGGAGTAAATTGTAATGTTGTTGATGTAGATTTACGCTACAATTCGAAATCACCATTAACCTCAGTAAGTGTTTTGCTTGATACCAAGTCATTTTTAAATCCATTAATGAAGACATTTAATCTAAAAGGGGAAGCTTGGGGAAGACAATTTGTGCAGGCAGATGGAAGACACCTTCCTTTTCGAGATCAAGCTTTTGATCATGTTTTAGCTCTCTGGTCTACATACCAAATACCCAAGGATGCAAAAGAAAAAGTCTATGCCGAACTTATGCGTGTTGGAAATGTTTTACACATAGCGCCTATATTTAAAATTGACTTTGAAATATTGCAAAGATTAGTAAATGAACAAAATTACGAAATAGTAGTGTGTCATCGGCAAAAAGACGAACTTAGATTTTCTTCTCCATCTGATTATGAAGACTACGTTAATCTACATGATGAATCAGAACGTATTCAAACACCTTTAGCTGAAGACGCTAAAGTCATCGGATTTCAAAAAATAATAGCTGCAGGAGGTAGAGGGGGAAGCACAATAATTTTAAGAAGAAAAAGTTAATATTTAAACCTTCACCTTCAGGGCGTAATCGGGAAAAATTTATTTCCTTCATCTTGAAGATAACGCGCGCAGATACTTCGTTACTATTTTTCTGTTGCAACGGGCGGTAGCGCTTTAGGCTGAGGAGTAATATCAATTGGTTCACGACTAGACTTGGCTAATCGCATTTTGTCTTCATTCTTTGCGACCTTATCGGTAAGACCTGAGTCAAGCTTATGATGATTAAGAGCATCCAATATGTCTTTATAATCTTGCTCTGTAAAGACACGGTGAACACTAAATGCATCATATATCGCCGTGTCCGCTAATTGAGCGTTTCCTGACTGCCAATGTTCTGCAAAAGTTGGGACATCAGATTTAATCCGGTGTGGATAGACTTCTCCTTTTTTGGAGAAAGTACCAGTAAGAGTAGGATCTGTATCGGACATAATTATTTTAGTCACAGTACCACCCCCTCTTAATTGTTGATAAGGCGTCTGCACAAAGCGCATTATGGCAATTTCATGTTTTGATCTTTTTCCTTGCATAGCTTGTACTAAACCTGCACCAAGAGTGACTGGATTCCGGTCTGAAATATTATTAACTAATGCCATGCATATCTCGTCTCGTCCAAACGATCTGGGTTTTTTGAGCATAGCAAGACGGACTTGGCTACCATGTTCGTAATCAGGGTTACAACCTTGAGTTTTTACCAAAAACCCAGCCTCGTTAGGGTAAGTTAAAGTAATAGCTTTTGAGGCTTATAAGATTTGCTGAGCCCTTTCTAAAATCTGGCGCTGAATTTAATTAGTATTAGACTCTTGATTAGTCAACCTAATACCAGTTTCTTGACCTCCATCAGCATCCATATTTCTAGTATAACACAAAAGTAAGCCACTTCCGCCTTCGGGGCGTAATCGGAGGTTTTAGGGCCTTAAACCGGTTATGGAACCGTTAAAACCCGTTATTAACCGATTAAACGGGTATACTTAGCTTCGATTAACGAGTATTTCCCGAATTCTACCCATTTTGGAACGGGTAACGGTTGGAAACGGTGAAATAGCTTTTTAACGGATAAGCTACTCTTGCAAGGCGACGCCTTGCGAGGCTAAGCTGGGATGGATATCGTGATAGTTTGGTAGCCTTACTTGCTATTTAGTCAACAATACTATACAATATGAGTAATAGAACCAGCTGGATACCCCTTGCCTCTTTCTGAACTCAGAGGAGTAAAAGGAAAAATTCAGTAAAAGTTCAAGAGGAGGTGAATCAATTAAAATGGCTTTTCAAGATCAAAACCTAACTTGCCGAGACTGTGGCAAACCATTCGTTTGGACAGCGGCAGAACAGGAATTTTATCAGCAAAAAGGTTTTCAAAACGCACCAGTCAGATGCCCGGATTGTCGAGCTTTGAAAAAAGCCCGAATGGGAGACAGACGTGGAGGAGATCGACAAATGTTCGAAATCACGTGTTCCGAATGCGGAAAAAAGGACATGGTTCCTTTTCAACCAAGAGGAGACAGACCAGTACTTTGTGGAGATTGTTTTCGAAAACAAAGAGGGTAAAATTTATAAATCCAGCACCTTTTTTACAGAGTATTAAATTCTGTGGAAAAAATACCAAAGATAACTTTTTAGTGAACTGCGGACGTGCTGGATTTATTCTTGGTTTTATTCGAGGCAACAATCAATAGCTTTTTTGACAAGTTGATTAAGCTTTCCAAAAACTCCGTTTTTTTCCTTATCTTTATTATCTAGTTTATCGTCATCGATTTTTTTAACTTCACCAAGGTCGATCGCCTTTAGATTTATTCCCCAAAAAAGTGAGTATAAATCATAAGCTTTTTGAAAAAGATCTTCTGCTTCTTTTTTGTTGCCTTTACTTAATTGCTTTGTTCCGACTTCCATAAGCCGCATCGTCGACGCTAAAAGATGTTTTGATATACACCAAATTTCGCCTTCCGGGTCTTTGACGATTTTTTTAAGAAGGTCTTTTCTTATTTCGCGCGCTTTATATAAAAGATCGTAATATCCTGGTTTTCCCGTCTTTGCTCCCGTGAAGAAAAAATGTTCTTCGATGCTAATAAGATTCATTATCGCAATACTTAAATCCTCATCCGATGAAAGATCAAGCTTCCCCTTTTTTGTTTCAGTGAGCTTATTGATCAATTTTTCGATCTCGTCTTTTTTGTTCATATTATTTTGTTAAAAAGTAAAATATTAAACTTAATATAATAAGTGTCCCGATCGGCATCACGATTTTTTGGGAAGGGAAATACGAATGTCCGTTATTTCTTTTTTTGAGCACTTCGTATAATAAAACACTCGCCAAAAACGCAACGCTTCCAACTATTATACCAATTAATAATCGGTCGATCCCCCAGAGTTTGTTCAAGGGATGACCCATTATTCCGGTATAAAATAAAGGAACAACGATTAATAAATAATAAGTCACCGTTGTGATTATTTTTCTTCCGATAAATTTAATTTTCTTCTGATCGAGCCAGTTTATCGTCCACATTATTAAAGATACTGTTAATGCCCCTATCCAAAGACCGGTTACGGTATCGTCGATTCCGAGCCATCTCGAAAGACCAACGCCAGCACCCACGGCTACAGCACACACAGGGCAAAAGGCATAAGTTTTTATCGGGAAAGAATAAAATATTAAAAAGGAAACTACTAAAGTTAAAAATCTTTTAAACAGATTCATACTTTTAATCGTAATCTATTCTGCCCTGCAGAATTATCTCTTTGGAGATTGTTTCTTACGTCTCGCTTTTCCACCGGTTCCGACTTTTCTTCTTTCTCTCGCTCTTGGATCTCGAGTAAGTAATCCTTTTTTCTTGAGTAAGGGTCTAAAGTTTTCGCGATCTAGCTTGGAAAGTGCTCTCGAAATTCCGTGAACTACTGCGTAGATTTGACCAGATATTCCTCCCCCTGTAACATTTATTGTAATTGTATATTTATCTAAAGTGTTTGTGGATATAAAAGGTAGCGTGTAAATAGATCTTGAAACTTCGCCGCTAAAATATTCTGGGATCGGTTTTTTATTAACGTAAATCTCGCCTTTTTTAATTTCCTTGTCACCCCACAAAAGCCCTGCTTTATGAATTTTATAAAGTCTCACTCTTGCGATCGCTTCTCTTCGTCTTCCGACTGCAAAAATAAAATCGTTTTTATTTACTGTTTTTGTCATATTATTTATTTGAATTTATCTTTGTATACATGCTCTTCCTCTGGAAAAACATATAATCTTTGTAACATTTTATCTCTTAATCTGTTTTGGGGCAACATCCCTTTTACCGCGTGTGTTATTATTGCCTCGGGTTTATTTTGTCTTAAATTTCCCAAAGTTTGTACTTTTAATCCGCCCGGATATCCCGAATAGTTGAAATAAGTCTTTTGAGTTTCTTTTTTCCCCGTAACTTTAACGTATTTCGCGTTTGCAACAACAACGTAATCCCCACAATCTAAATTTCTTACAAAATAAGACTTTCCTTTACCCATTAATAACTCTGCGATTTCGGTAGAAATTCTTCCCAAAACTTTATCTTTCGCATCGATTAAATGCCATGTTCTTTTAATTTCTGATAATTTTGTTGATTTCGTCATAGTTATTTTTTCTTTTTTGATTCTTTTGAACTTGATTTCTTTCCCGCTTTAACCGGCTTTTTATTTTCTTTTTTCAGTTTTTTTGCCTTGCCCTGAGCTTGCCGAAGGGTTTTCTTTTCAGCCCTTTCTTTATTTTCTAATATTTTTTTGTCCAAAACCTCCTGATGATCAACCCATTCAATAAAAGCCATTCCTGCATTGTCCGACACTCTATTTCCAAGTTTTATAATCCTTGTGTATCCACCCTGTCTTTGTTTGAATCTCGGCGCAATTTCAGAAACCATCGCTTTTAATGCATCGGGCGACAAATACTCTTGTAAAAAATTGTAATTCGAAGTTTGTGTTTTTCTGGTTCTTGTTACTAATTTTTCGATTTTACCGCGGATCGCTTTTGCCTTTTCTTCGGTTGTTTGAATCCTTCCCTCTAAAACCAAAGATGACATTAAGCCCTTAAATAAGGCCTTTCTTTCGTTTGTGTCTCTTTTAAATTGTCTTCCGAAAACATTTTTCCGCATATAAAAAATCAGTCATCGATTTTCTGTTTCTCGCTTTCAGATTCCAGTCTATCGGTCGACTGTAAAACTGAAAACTGACCAACCAGAATCCGACAACTGATAACTGAAAACTGATTAAACAGTCAATGATATTCCTTTTTCTCTGAGTTTCTCTTCGATAATTCCGATCGATTTTGCGCCCATATTTCGCATCGACATTAAATCTTTTCTGGATGTTCCTAAAAGCTGTCCTAAGGTTTCGATTCCGCCGTTTCGAAGACTATTATAAATTCTTGTCGGTAAATCGAGTTCATCAATCATGAGTTTTAAGATGTCTTCCGAAACCGACGGGCTAATCGCAACGCCTTCTGCCGGCATCGTTGCTGCTTTTGGTTCATATATCTGAAGGAAATACGAAGATAAAACTTTACTCGCTGCTGTTAACGCGTCTTTCGGAGCAACAGAACCGTTTGTCCATACTTCTAAAATAAGCTTATCGAGGTTTGTCTGTCGACCGACACGGGTCGCCTCGATCGCGTAATTTACGCGCCTTACCGGGCTAAATATTGCGTCTGTCGGGATAACTCCCAATGTATTCGATTTTCGCTCTTCCGAAAGCGAATATCCATACCCTCTTTCGATCGTAAATTCGATATCAAGTTTTGCTTTTTTGTCGGTTAATAAACCCAAATAATGATCTGGGTTTACGATTTCGACGCCACCTGAAAGTTCTATATCTTTCGCGTGTATTTCTTTAACACCTTTTACCGAAAGAGTTGCCGTGGCTGTGGTTTTTGAATCTAAAAGTTTAAAACTTATTCCTTTAATGTTTAAAAGTAGATCGACTATGTTTTCTTTAAGTCCAGTGACCGCGGAGAATCTATGCCTGACTCCCGAAATCTTAACCGACGTTATGGCTGCACCCGGAATCGAGGTAAGGAGAACCCGCCTTAAAGCGTTTCCGATCGTATGACCATATCCAGGCTCTAAAGGTTCTATTAAAAACTTACAATAGTCTCCTGTCGCGTTTTCCTCTTTTATCTTGAAAGTTGGCTCTAACATAAAGATCTATTTTACCATTATCTTGAATAATATTCAATGATCAACTGTGTATCAAAGGGAACTTCCAAATCCGAGGTAATAGGCGTTCTTACAAGCTTTCCTGACATTCCTTTACGCTGTAAAAACGGTAAAACTTCCGTTTTTTCTTCGAGTAGTTTTAAAATCTGGGGATTTTTTTGGACCGATGTATTAAGTGAAATAACATCGTCTTTTTTAACCTGATACGATGGAATATTTAATATCTTTCCGTTAACAAGAATGTGTCTATGGGAAACAAGTTGCCTTCCCATAAACCTAGTTTTCGCGAAACCGAGCCTGTAAACTACATTATCGAGTCTTGTCTCAAGAAGCGAGATAAGAAGCCCTCCTGTTTCTCCTCTTTTCTTTTGGACCGAATTTACCATATTCTTGAATTGTTTTTCTAAAATTCCGTAAATCGCCTTTGCTTTCTGTTTCTCTTTAAGCTGCTGACCAAACTCTGAAAGTCCTCTTTTTCTTTTCCGGCCGTGAACTCCGGGTGGCACATTTAAGCGCCTCGCAAGACTTCCCGTAGTTTTATCCAAGACGTTTACTCCTGTTTTTCTAGCTAATTTATGTTTTGGTCCTGTATACCTAGCCATAGATTACCCTCCAATCTATGGAATTTCCAATTAATTTTGATTTTTGATTTTTGATTTTTGATTTTACTATCATACTCTCCTCTTCTTCTCCGCCCTCGGACCGTTGTGTGGGATCGGTGTTATGTCTGCGATCATCGAAATCGAAAGGCCGGAAGATCTTATCGCACGAAGCGCCGAATCACGTCCTGAACCCGGTCCTTTTACGTAAACCTCGACTGTTTTAAGTCCTCTTTCCAAACCTTTTTTTGCGACTTGTTCTACTGCGACAGTCGCAGCGTACGGAGTCGATTTCCTCGTTCCTTTAAAACCGCTCGAGCCGGCAGAACTCCACGCGACCGTATTCCCCTTGTCGTCCGTTACGGTAACGAGTGTGTTGTTAAAAGTCGCCGTAATATAGAATCTTCCATTTTCGGAAATATTCGCCCGAACTTTTTTCTTCGGCGCCTTTTCGGTCTTTTTTGTGTTTTTTTCTCCCTGTTTTTGTGTTTTTTTCTCCGCCATATTTTTTATTTTTTCTTAACCTCTCCTGTCGCGGTCGGAGCAGTCTTGGCTGGTTGATCACTCGCTATAATTCCCATTTTTTGCGCCATTTCTTTCTTTATCGCGCCGATCGTTACTCTTTTTCCGCGTTTTGTTCTCGCGTTAGAACGGGTTCTTTGTCCCCTGACCGGTAAATTCTTACTGTGGCGCATACCTCTGTATGAACCGGCCTCTTTTAATCTTTTTATGTCTCCCAAAATTTCCGCTCTTAAATCTCCTTCAATTTTGTATGTTTCCAGGACCTTCTGAATTCTTTTTTGTTCTTCTTCCGAAAGGGTTTTAACCCTTTTTGTACTATCTATCTCTGCTTTTTTTAGCACATCAACAACATTATTTCTACCTATTCCGTAAATATATGCAAGTGCGATGTCGATTCTTTTTTCGTCCGGTATATTAACTCCTGATATTCTCATATTATTTAGCGTTTAGTTAACTAGCGTCTAGTGTTCAGTTTCTTAACTAGCTTCTGAACGCTGACCAACTAGTCATTGATTATCCCTGTCTTTGCTTATGTCTCGGATTATCGCAAACAATTCTAAGGACTCCCTTTCTTTTTATTATTTTACATTTAGCACATCTTGGTTTTATACTTGCTTGTACTTTCATACTCCTACGCTTTCTCCTTTCAAAATTTGATTGTTATTAAGTTAACCTTTTTTTCTTTAAATAATTCCCTCTCAAGCTTCGGAGTATCGACCTCCATAGCTTTAGCGAAGGATGGTCATAATTAATATCTATACGTTATCCTTCCTTTACTTTTATCGTACGGCGTCATCTCGATTCGAACTCTATCACCAGGGAGAATTTTAATAAAGTTCATTCGCATTCTCCCGGACAAATGACAAAGAGCAACATTACCATTCTGAATCTCGACCCTAAACAAAGTACCGGGCAGAGACTCTTTTACAACTCCGTCAACTTCAAATGATCCCTGATGAACCATAATAAAAATCAAAAGTTTGCCTTTTGACTTTGAACTATTATATCAAACGAGCTCAAAAAGAGCAATCGTCTAAGTCAAAACTCGCGGACCATTTTTTGTTATCGCAATCGTATGCTCAAAAGTCGAGGATAAACTCCCGTCTTTAGTCTTAATTGTCCAATCATCGTCCCCCGAATAAACCACATCCTTCTTCCCCATATTATAAATAACCTCGATCGCGATCGTCATTCCCATCTTTAACTCCGGGGTTTTAGAAATACTCCCAGACAAAAATCCCGGTACTTCCGGCTCTTCGTGTAATTCCCGGCCGACTCCATGCCCGACGAGCGATCTAACAACCGAATAGCCGGAGCCTTCGACGACATCTTGAATTATTTTTGAAATATCACCGATCCTGTTTCCGATTTTTGCCTGCTTTATCGCCTCGCCCAATGCCACCTCGCCCGTTTTTAAGAATTTTTGAATCTCGCTGTCTTTTTCGTTTTCTTTTTGATTTTTGTCCGGCAGAGCCGGAGATTTTTGATTTTCGACACGAAGTGTCGAAGCCGTATCTGTATAAAATTCTTTATAAACCAGTCCACAATCAATACCCACTACGTCACCTACTTTGAATTTATAATTTGTCGGGACTCCGTGTACGACAGTATCGTTTGTCGAAACACAAAGCGTGTGCTTATATCCTTTTACTTTTTTGAACGCGGGTTCTGCGCCATTTTCGACGATCAGTTTTTCCGCAAAAGCGTCCAGTTCCAGCTCTGTAACCCCAACTTTCACCTTTTTTAAAACTTCTGTTAGAACTTTTGATAAAATCTTTCCACCCTCGACCATTTTCTGAATTTCATCTTTTGTTTTAAAAGTAATCATTAAACTCCTCCAAGCCTCGACAAAATATCGCTAAAAACCGCGTTTATTTCTTTTTCCCCGTTTATCTCTTCCAGGATTCCTTTATTCTTAAAATACTCAATGACAGGAATCCTATCTTTATCCTGTATTTCAAGTCTTTTTATAATTACTTTCTGCTCATCATCTTCTCGACCCCTCTCCTTAATCCTTTTTTTAATTTCTCCTTCCGAAATAGTTATGTAAAACACTTTTTCAATATTTAGGTTATTTTTAGTTAAATAATCAAATAACACGTTTAGATCCTCCGTTGTTGCCGGAAAGTTATCGAGGATAAAACCGCTTTTTGAAGAATCCATTTTTTCTCTCAAAAAATCAAACTTAAAAGAAGCCGGAAGGTGCATTCCTTTCATGCTATATTTTTCAAATCCCTCGATTGCCCTTTTATCTCCTGACTCACGCGCCTTTCGGATAAGATTCCCCATTCCAAATACAGGTAATCCTAATTTCTCTCCTAGCATTTTTGCCTGGGTCCCTTTTCCTGCAAATGCTCGTCCTATAAATGAAAAAATCATAATATTTTTTGTTCAATAAATCTTTCTAGCTTTTCTTTAAATTCAACTTCTGTACCGTTATTTTCTATAAAAACATCGGCAAGAGCCATGCAAACCGCAACTTGAAGACCGCTTTTTTCTTCGCCTATTCCCAAATCACGATAATCCAATTTTGTAAAACTGTCAAACGTTATCGATTCTCTCCTTTCGACCTTTGTGAGTCTAGCAAAACGAATCTTACGGTCCGAAACGATCGTGATGAGTTTAAACGATTTTTCTTTTTTAAACTCTTCTATCTCTCCTATATTTCTAATCCCGTCGATAATAGCTTTACCGATCTTTTCTTTGCGTAAAAGTTCTAATGTTCTTCTGGCTAATATACCAATTCCGTATTTTTTTCTCCATTCATTTCCGATATCCTGTAAAATTTCTCGGGTTATTTTTTTATAACCCCTTTTCGTTGCCTCTTCTTCGAGGAAAAACGAAAGAGTGATTCTTTTAAACCCTTTTGATTCAAAAAAAGAGGCCGCTGTTGACTTTCCGCTGCCAAACGCACCGGTTAATCCTATAATTATGCTCGACTTCACTTTTTAATCCCTTTAAGTATTTCCTTATTTACCTCTTCTATAGGTTTTTCGCCATCGATCTCGATCAAAACTCCCTTTTTTCTGTAATAATCTAAAACCGGCTCTGTAAATTTATGAAAAAGCTCAATTCTTTTTCTTAAAGCGGCTAACGTCTCGTCCTCGCGATTATCATCTCCGTTTCTATAAGACAGTCTCCAGAGCGCTTCTTTGTCGGAAACCCGAAGATAGATAACTTTATCAATTCCGTTTTTAAATTCTTTTGCCTGCGATAAAGTTCTTGGAAAACCGTCTAAAATATAACCTTTTTTATACTCTGATCTATTTAAATATTCACTGACGATCTTGAGTGTCTTTTTATCCGGGACCAAAAAACCGGCATTCATTACTTCTTTTATATAACGGCCGATTTTACTTTTTTCTTTTGACAACTCTCTAAAAATGTGTCCGGTCGAAAGATACGGAATTTTGAATTTTTCGGAGAGAAAACTGCCTTGAGTCGATTTTCCCGCCCCCTGAATTCCGATTAATATTATCTTCATGCTATTTTTTTAAATAACCTTCGTAATTTCGCATCACAAGTTGTGCCTCAATCGTTTTAACTGTTTCTAACACTACCGAAACTACGATTAAAACTCCAGTACCTCCTAAAAGCAGCGTTTGAACGTTTGTTACTGATTTTGCGATCGTCGGAAAAATCGCGATGATTCCCAAAAAGATCGCGCCGGCGAGCGTAATCCTTGTCAAAATATAATTTAAGTAACTCGCTGTTGAAGCTCCTGGCCGTATCCCCGGAATAAATCCACCATATTTCTGGATTTCGTCGGCGATCTTTTTCGGATTAAAAATAACAGCTGTGTAAAAATACGTAAACGCTACAACTAGAAAAAAATAAGAAGCGTTATACAATATTCCGGATGGATTAAACCAAACCGTGATCGTCGTCGCAATATTACTGAGAACCGGGTTTTTAGCCGCTGTCGCGTAATTTGCGACAAGAGACGGCATCAAAACTAACGACACGGCAAAAATAATCGGGATAACTCCCGCTTGATTAAGCCGTAACGGAAGATGCGTCGATTGGCCACCGTACATTTTATTTCCCCGTACTCTTTTTGCGTAATAAACGGTTATTTGTCTCGTTGCTTCATTCATAATAACGATCGATGCGATAACAATAAGTCCCATCGCGACAAAAATTAACATGTTTGTTATATTTTCGGCTGACGTTGTCGACGCGGTTTGTCCAAAAGCGATCGGAAGTCTTCCGACGATTCCGGCAAAAATTAAAAGCGAAATTCCGTTCCCAACTCCCCGCTCGGTAATAAGTTCTCCTAACCAAACCAAAAACATCGTTCCGGCAGTCATCGTAACAATAAAAGAAACAAAACCAATCGGCGACAAAACACCGATAACACCCTGGCTTTTAAGGAGCGCGTACATTCCGATCGCCTGAAGTGCGGCCAAAGGGACCGTTAAAATTCTTGAATATTGATTTATTTTTTGGCGTCCCGATTCACCTTCTTTGGAAAGTTCTTCGAGTTTTGGAAAAACAAGCTGCAACAGTTGGAGAATTATCGTGGCGTTGATATACGGATTAAGACCCAGCGCCATAACAGAAAAATTGGCGAGTGTTCCCCCCGAGAAAATATCCAAAAGCCCTAAAAATTGATTTTGAGAGAAAAGATTTTTTAGATTAACCAAATTTACTCCCGAAACAGGAATGTGTGCGAAGATTCTAAAGACTATAAAAATTACTGCGGTGAATAAAATTTTTTTTCTAACATCCGGTGTTTTAAAACTCGCCTTGAAGATGTTTAAAAAAGAATCCATAAATTAATTTAAATTTTAAATTACGCTACCCCCGGCCTTTTCTATTTTCTTTTTTGCTCCTTTTGATACTGGAAGCTTAACTTCCAAAGGAATCAATATTTCCCCATCTCCTAATACTTTTACTCCATAAATTTTTGCCTCGGCCAAATCGACCACGTGTCTGTCCGTGAGTGTTTTTATATCAATTACACTGCTTTTTGGAAAAATATTCAAAACCTTTATATTTATTGTGATCGGTTTTTTCTTAAAAACCTTATTTCTTCCCTTACCACGTCTAAACGGAAGTCTTAACACCCTGGCTTTTAAGGAGCGCGTACATTCCGATCGCCTGAAGTGCGGCCAAAGGGACCGTTAAAATTCTTGAATATTGATTTATTTTTTGGCGTCCCGATTCACCTTCTTTGGAAAGTTCTTC
>JAMCZG010000043.1 GCA_023485715.1 Patescibacteria group bacterium | reverse complement strand
CGATTCGGAAAACGATGCAATTTTTAACATCGGAATGCCGTGTTGCAAAGTTCCGTAAATTTCACCCGGTCCTCTGAATTTTAAATCGATTTCGGAAAGTTTTGCCCCATCGTGTAAGATCTCTAATGACTTTAATCTCTTGACCACATTGTTTTCTTCTATCTCCGTAAATAAAAGACAATAAGATTGTTTATCTCCCCTACCGACCCGTCCCCGGAGTTGATGAAGCTGGGCTAGTCCGAATCTTTCTGCCCCTTCGACCATCATAACAGTCGCATTCGGGATATCGATACCGACTTCTACGACGGGTGTCGAAACCAATACGTCGATTTCCCTATCTCGGAATTTTTTAAGTATCCTGTCTTTTTCGTCCGGTTTTAATTTTCCGTGCAAAAGCCCGAGCTTGTAATTTCTAAAAATCTCACTTTTTAACTTTTCAAATTCTTTTGTCGCGGCTCTTACCGTTACAAGCGTTTCGGATTCTTCGATAAACGGACACACTATAAAAATTTGGGATTTATTTTTATCGATTTGTTCTTTTAACCAAGTGTACGCGTCTTCTCTTTTTGTTTTTGGAACGAGCCAGGTTTTAATTTTTTTTCTGCCTTTTGGCATTTCGTCAAGATAAGATAGATTTAGGTCTCCATAAAGGGTTAACGCCACGGTTCTGGGGATCGGTGTAGCGGTCATCGTTAAAAAATGGGGGTTTTTGCCTTTTGTCCGGATTATCGCTCTTTGTTCAACTCCAAACCTTTGTTGTTCGTCGATAACAACCAGTCCTAATTTATCGAATTGTACTTTTTTTGAAATAACCGCGTGCGTCCCGACTAAAACATCAAAATCGATATTCTTTCTTAATTTATTATTACTGGTCACGAGATGGACTCTGACACCTAACGGGGCAAGAAAGTTTCCGATGGTTTTATAGTGCTGGTTTGCTAGAATTTCAGTCGGAGCCATTAGTACTGATTGGAATTTATTTAGATAACAAATATAGACAGCTACCATTGCGACGACTGTCTTTCCGCTCCCGACATCACCTTCCAGAAGCCGATTCATCGGTTTTTCATTTTCCAAATCGGTTATTATTTCTTCGACTGCGTTTTTTTGAGCGTTTGTTAATTCAAACGGTAATTGACTTAAAAATGCGCTTAGATTTTTTCTGTCGACTTTAAACTTATGTCCGATCAGTTTCTGTTCCCACCCCCGTTTTCTTTTAAGTGCAGAAAGTTGGGATAAAAACAATTCATCAAACGCTAATCTTTTCCTTGCCGGTTCGACATCCCCGATTTTTTTGGGAAAATGAATATCATTCATCGCTGTTTTAAAATTCACAAAATTATTATTTTTAATAATCGAATCAGGTAGATATTCAGAAAATTGATACAAGTTCAAAAATTTATAGATCTGGCGCCTGAGCCATTTGGAAGAAACTCCTTTTGTTTCGGGATAAATTGGAACAAGTCTTCCTGTGTGTATTAATTCATTCTGAACATTTTCGTTATAAATTTCATAGTCCGGAGAACGGAGCGTTAATTTATTAAGATTTTTTTCGACTTTTCCCGAAAGACTGATTTTATCATCCTCTTTTATATTTTTCGCAAGATATGGTTGATTAAACCAGATTACTTCGATTAATCCTGTGTCGTCTTCTATTTTCGCTTTTTGCAAAGTTTTAAAACGGCGAGTGTACTGATTTTTTATTTCGGTTACTTTTCCTTGAACCGTAACAATTTCTCCTTCCTGAATTTGTCCTATTTTAGAGATCAAAGAATAATCTTCGTACCGAAACGGAATGTGGTATAAGAAGTCCTCGATTTTTGTAATTCCTAATTTCTCGAGCCTTTTCGCGTATATTTTATACGCCTGGCCAGCTGTTTTAACCGGTGCTTGAAGATCCATATTTTCTTACAGGAGTGTAAAATAAGGGACAAACGACGTGATTATCAACGCGAGCGATGCGATAATTACGATCACTTTCCAAATCCATTTGTGTTTTCTAAAAAGATCCATTAATTTATTTTACCACAGGTCATTCAGTTAATGCCAGAAGGCGCGGGTGTATGTAAGGACCATCGGAATTTTTAATTTATTTGCCGTATCGATCGAAATTTTATCGTTGACAGATCCGCCTTGTTGAATTATTGCACCAATTTTATATTTCTTTGCGAGTTTTATCGTATCGTCAAACGGGAAAAAACTGTCGCTTGCAAGTATTGCGCCTTTTGCAAATTTTCCGGCTTGCGCCAAAGCGATTTGCGACGAGCGAAATCTTGATGTTTGTCCCGACCCGATTCCCCTTGTCATCGGCAAATTCTTGTCAATAATTATTATCGCGTTAGATTTTATTCTTGAAATAAATTTCCAGGCGATTTTTGCCAACTTTAATTGTTTTTTGGTCGGCTTAATTTTTGTCTCGATTTTCCATTTTGAAAAGCCTTGATCGATGTCTTTGTCGACTGTTTGGCTGATAAATCCCCCGTCGATAAACTTAATATTTCTGGACTCATTACCGGTTTTAGGAATTGGCCCGAAAGTATAAATTCCCATCGACTTGCGCAAATTTTTAAGATATTCCAGGGCTTTTTTGGAAATTTGCGGCACCGCAACTATGTCGATATTACTTTTTCTTTCGTCTTTAAACTCTCCGATAATTTTTGCTGCGTCGAGGTCCATTTTTTTATTTAAAACTACAATTCCGCCGAATGCCGATTCGGGGTCTGCGGCGATTGCCCGGTCCAACGCTTCCTTTGAATTTTTGCCCAAAGCGATACCGCACGGATTTGCGTGTTTAATAACGACAGCGGCATTTTCCTTAAAAAGCCTTACTGACTCGATTCCTGCGTTAATATCGATAACATTAATAAGCGATAAATCTCTTCCCCAATGCTTCGTTAAATTTTTAAAAACAGAATTACCGTTTGGTTGAATATATAGCCCAGCTTTTTGATGGGGGTTTTCTCCGTATCTTAAATCCAGCATTTTTCTTCCGGGAATCGTCGTTTCTTTCGGAAAATTTTCATCTCCCAAATAAATTGCAATTTGCGAATCGTAAAAAGAAAGATGCGAGAATGCTTTGGCGGCGAGATTTTTTTTCAGATCCAAATTTATTTTGCTGGTTTTTAATAGCTCTTCTATTTTTTGGTAATCATTGGGGTCAACAACGACTAAAACATTTTTAAAATTCTTTGCCGCAGCCCTCACCATCGTTGGACCACCAACATCGATCGATTCGATAATGTCATCTTGGGTCGAAGATTTTTTAGAGACAGTTTGCTCAAAAGGATAAAGGTTACAAACAACGATATCGATCGGTTTTATTTTTAATTCCTTTGCCTGTTTTACGTGTAGAGAGTTTTTCCGGTCAAAAAGTATTCCCGATTCCACCTGGAAACTTATGGTTTTCATTCTGCCATCAAAACTTTCTGGGTTTCCGGTGATTTGCTGGATCGGAGTAACATTAATCCCATTCTCCGATAAAATTTTTGCTGTTCCTCCTGTCGAAATAATATCGTAACTTAAAGAAGATAAAACTTTTGCAAATTCGACAATTCCTGTTTTATCGTAAACGCTGAGCAGAGCGTATTTTTTGACTCTTTTTGCGCTCATCGAAGATTTAATTATTAAATTTAATTTTTACAAACTTTCTTTTCCCAACCCTTAGTATTCCCTCTTCAGCTTTTGTATTTGGATCAGTTATTCTTTTATCGTTTAACTCCACTCCGCCCTGTTCGATTAATCTTTTAGCTTCTGATTTACTTTCAACGAAATCCCCCGCGATAAGCACTTCAGCAACAGTATAATTATCTTCGACTGGAAGTTCAATTATGTCTGAAGGTACTTCTTTTTGCTGCACTGTTCTTTCGAAATTTTCTTGCGCATTTTTCGCTTCCTCATCTGAGTTTAATCCTTTGACTATTTCAAACGCCAGTTTTTTCTTATAAATCATCGGATGATTCCCCTTTTCGATTTCCTTTTCGATATTTTGTATTTCGTCCATCGGAATATCGGTAAGATATGTAAAGCCTTTTACGATAACGTCATCGCCTAATGCCATGAGCTTTGCGTACAGATCGTTCGGAGAATCGGAAATTGCGATCGCATTGCCTTCGGTTTTGCCAATTTTTACACCCATCGAATCTTCTAAAATCGGCGTAGTCATTACGAATTTATTTTTTCTTTTAATTCTGTGAAGTAAATCTCGGCCGATCATCATATTGAAAAGTTGATCATTTCCTCCTACTTCGACATCGATCTCCATTGCCACAGAATCATACCCTTGCATTAAGGGATACAAAAATTCGCTTATCGCGATATCCATGTTATTTTTTAATCTACGCTGAAACATATCTCTTTCTATAATTTGCTGGACAGAAAGATAGCGCATTAGTTCCGCAAGTTCCGTTATCGACATTTTTTCCAGCCACTCGCTGTTATATCTTATCGTTACGGGATTTTCCCCATCAAACCTTAAAATTTTTGATGCCTGGTCTTTGTAGGTTTTAGCGTTTTCTTTAACCTGTTCTTTCGTCAGCGGAATTCTGGTTTTATCTTTACCGGTCGGATCGCCGATCATTCCCGTAAAATCTCCGATAAGAAATATTACCTCGTGCCCTAAATCTTGCCATTGTCGCAGTTTCCTAAGACTAACTAGGTGCCCGATATGGAGTTGCGGAGAAGTTGGATCAAAACCTTCATATATTCTCAGTTTTTTTCCGGATCGAAGCACTTTCTCGAGTTCTTCTTTTGATGGATAAATCGTTTCAACGCCGCGGCTTAAAAGCTCACCAACCTTGTCCATAAGCCCAAGTATAGCATATTTTTTCTCAATTTTGGTATAATTAGCAGTATGGACTACTACCGCAGCCGACGGAAAAGATTCGGTAAATCGGTTAATATTTTTCTTCTTAGCAAACTCACAAGATTGGCTTTTTTTGGACTTATCGGTCTAATCGTTTTGGTTGTTGTTCTTTTTTTCTGGTACGGCAGAGATCTCCCGACTCCCGGAAAACTGACGGCCGGTAATTTTTCCAAGTCAACTCGTATTTTTGACCGAAACGGCGTTGTGCTTTACGACATATTCGAAAATCAAAACCGTGCGTATATTCCCCTCGACGAAATTCCAAAAAATCTGCAAGAGGCGACGATCGCGATCGAGGATAAGGATTTTTACAAAAACCAGGGATTTTCGATAAGCGGTTATTTTAGGGCGGCCCGCGATTTTATATTGTTCAGACGGGTTACGGGTGCATCGACTTTAACACAGCAGCTTGTAAAAAATACGCTTTTAACCTCCGAAAGAACGATCCCCCGAAAAATTAAAGAATTTATGCTCGCGATCCAGGTAGACAGAAAATATAAAAAGGAACAAATCCTCGAGCTTTATTTAAACGCGGCTCCCTATGGCGGATCTATGGTGGGGGTCGAAGTTGCGTCCGAAAACTATTTTGGTAAAAAGGCAAAAGATTTAGATCTGGTAGAATCGGCGATTTTAGCCGGAATGCCGCAATTACCGTCATACTATTCTCCGTACGGATCTCACCCCAAGGCGTATATGGATCGTACAAAGCAGGTTCTTAGACGTATGAGAGAAGATGGGTATATTACTAAAAAAGAGGAAGAAGATGCGATTAAGGCTCTCCCTTATGTTGATTTTTTAGAACAAACAGCATCGATAAAAGCGCCTCATTTTTCTTTTTATGTTAAAGACCAACTTGTTAAACAATTCGGAGAAGATTATGTCGAAAACGGGGGCTTACAGGTTACGACAACGCTTGATTATAAGCTTCAAGAACAAGCGGAAAAAATTGTGAAAGAAGAGGTTGCAAACGCGCTTTCTCTAAACGTCGAAAATGGCGCTAGTGTCGTTATAGATCCGAAAACCGGAGAAATTTTATCGATGGTCGGAAGTAAAGATTTTTTTGCCGACGAGACCGAAATTTCTGAGACAGAAGCTGTCCCTTTCGAAGGCCAATTTAACGTTATAACCCAAGGACTAAGACAGCCCGGATCGACAATAAAACCCGTGACTTACGCGACGGCATTGTCAAAAGGTTATACAGCAGCGACTTTATTAATGGATACTAAAACCGTATTCCCCAACCAGGGAGGGGAAGATTATATCCCCAAAAACTACGACGGAAAATTTAATGGCCCCTTACAGCTTAGATCGGCCTTGGGTTCTTCGATTAATATTCCGGCGGTAAAACTTTTAGCCCTGGTCGGGTTAAAAGATGTGTTAACAACCGCAAACAACATGGGGTTAACTACACTTGCCCCGACCGAAGATAACATAAAGCGTTTCGGATTATCCTTGACGCTCGGGGGCGGAGAAGTTAAGCCGCTTGATTTGGCATCCGCCTACACAGCTTTTGCAAACGGGGGCTATAAAACCGATCCGGTTTCGATATTAAAGGTAACAGATTATAAGGGTAAGGTTTTATACGAAAATAAAAACGTTTCGAAGAAAAAGGTCTTAAATCCAGAAGTCGCGTTTATTATTTCGGATATGCTTTTAGACAATAAAGCAAGGCTCTTAACTTTCGGCGAAAACAGCTATTTAAATGTTAACGGAAGACCGATTGCGGTGAAAACAGGAACAACCGACGATAAAAAAGATAACTGGACTATCGGATGGACACCGAGTATTTTAGTTTTAACCTGGGTAGGAAATAACGATAACACAGCGATGGGAAATGTTGCGTCCGGAGTTACAGGGGCTGCGCCGATTTGGAGAAGAATTCTTCTGGAAGCTTTAAAAGAAAGACCAAACGAAGATTTTGCAAGGCCGGATAACGTTGTTCCCCTTACGATCGATGCTTATGGTGGTGGTGCTCCTGTCGATGGAAGGCCGACAAGATTAGAATATTTTATAAAAGGTACGGAACCGCAGGGAGCAGGTACAATTTATCAGGATGTAAAAGTTTCCAAAGCCGACACAAATAAACTTGCGAGTCAATCAGAAATCGATAAGGGTGAATACGATACGAGAAAATTCATCGTTTTTTCGGAGAAAGATCCTGTCTCAACCGACGGACAAAACAGATGGCAGCAAGGAATAGATGAGTGGGTAAACGAAAAATACAAAGACGATCCTTTATACCACAAGCCGACCGAAACATCGACGCGGGAAATTACCGATTCCCCGACTCCGACTGTGACCCCCTCTTATACTCCTACTCCAACTCCTTAAGCTTCTTGCTGTTCATGGGCAATTAGAGCACATGAAGCCCTCATAATATCTTTCAACTTTGGATATATTTCTCTGTCTTTTTCTCCAGCTCTTTTGTGGTTTTCAAAAAATACAACAGCAGTTTTAGTGACTAGTTCGTCAAATAAATTAAAGTCTTCTTCAGTAGTTGTAATAAGAAGTCTTATAGAGCCTTCCGGAACAGATGCTTGGTTGGGGTTTTTAGAGACCTGAATATTACCGAGGTTTTCCTCCCTCATAGCACTTGCTGTAATTTCGAGGAGTTTTTGAAAGTGTAAAGAATATATGTTTTCCCTTTTAGCGCGAACCTGAATCGCCTGCTCTTCTTTACGTTCCGAAATTCTCCGCAATAAATCTCTGAGATTTTCCATGTATTTATATTACTAAAGGAATATAAATACCGCAAGAATTTATCTTATTTGCTTTTTCGATTTCTTTTTTAAATTTTTTATCAACCCTACTCAATCTTAATATTTTTCCCCCCGATATAAATTCCGGGTCAACGTATCTAAATTTTTTATATCGGACCTCTCCGCTTTTCGGTAATGATTTTAAAGACTTATTTTTAAGAAGCTTTAATAGTTTGTTAATTTCCTTGTTTTTGGATTTAATAAGTTTTTTAATTATAAAATCGTCGTATTCCCAAAGGTCTGAAAACTCGATTATTTTTTTATCAAGCGCTAATTTAAGCGCACGGGACAAAATTTCGTATCTTGAAACCGCCTCATAACCGCCCCAATGAACAAATTGTCTTTTTAAATAATTTTTAGCAAAAATTAACGCAGATTCCCTGTTTTTAAAAACGATCCTTTTTTGTTCCACAGTTAAATTCTTTACACAATGCTTTCTGTTTTTTAAGGAAAATTCGCGGAGCGCGTAGTCGATTCTGTCGGCACAAGGATTAGGGATCTCTTGTTCTAATAATTTATATCTTTTGTGGTCGGAAACTTGTTTCGGATCGTATCCATATTTTTTTAGAATTTTTGAAACCTCAGATTTTATTAAAAATCTTTCGTGTTGATCGTTTTGAAATTCTTCTTTATGTCCATCTCCGACGACCCAATCGACAACATGAGAAAATGCAGTGTGGGAAATATCATGCAGAAGCCCTGCTACCTGCTCCTCTTCCGAGGCGTTTAGTTTTTTTAATAACAATAATACGCCGATGCTGTGATCAAATCTTGAATAACTTTTTAAGTGATAATACTTTGACGGCATTCCCATTTGATTTATTTTTTTAAGCCTTTGCAGGGGCTCAGATTTTATCAGCTCGATTAAAACCCGCGAATCGACGACAAAATTACCATAAATTTGATCGTTGATTTTTATTGACATAATTCGCAGAGTATATTATTTTCGGATCTCGGCGTCAAATTTTTCCTTGAGGGTTTTTAGAATTTTTTCGCGGATTTTAACGGTATCCTCTTTGGAAAGATTTTTTTGCATATCCTGATAAATTATATGGAATGTTCGTGTGTCGTCAAACTGGTCGAGAAGCGTTACATTTTTAATAATTTCACTTTGTTTTTTTATCTCGCTTATGATATCAGCGGTTTTAATCTCAGTATTTATGACCAACGATATGTCTTCCATCACCGGAGGATATTTTGGCAGAGGCTTAAAGATCTTTTTGTTTGTGGTTTTTTCTAAAAGTTTTGAATAATTTAATTCGAATATAATTCCTTCGTCTACGACTTCAATATTTTTCGTTAAGCCTGCTTCGTCCCCTGATGGAATTCCTAATTCATCGAGGATTGCTTCGACTATCCCCTTTATTTCATAATAATTTTTTTTGTTAGAAATTCCGGATAAATAATATTCCTCTTTTGCCTCGTCGATATTTTTTCCCGAATACACTTTCCCGAGTTCGAAAAGATTTATTTCGTCAAAATTCGGTTTGTTTTGGATTAACGCTTTTATTAAATTAGGCTTTAATGTCGGTCTCAAATATTCGTATTCGAGACTTACTGGATTATCGATACGGAGCGCTTTATCGGGGTTAATTCCCATTCCCTCTAAAGCTCTTTCGCTTATTAAACTGTATGTATAAATTTCGGAAAATCCGCAAGATGTTAAAATATTTTTTACTTTTTCGTCGGTCTTGTAATTTTTAAAATACGGAATTTCTGTCGTTTGGATTTCACCAAAGGGTAAAGTTTTTGGAAATTTGTTATATCCGTAAAGCCTTGCGACTTCTTCGATTATATCCTCTTCGATTTTTAGATCATTTCTGTAAGTCGGAACAGTTACCGTAATTATTTCAGCGGATTTTTTCGGTTTTAAATTCAGTTTTTCTAAAATATTTAGAACTTCTGTCTCTTTAATCTCGATTCCTGTAATTTTATTTAACCTTTCGGGTCTTAATTTTACTTTCCAGGGATTAAATTCTTGGTCTTTTAAATCGTATGTTTTGCTCGCGATTTCCCCACCTGCGAGTTCCAAGATTAAATCGACGCACCTTTTTAACGCCTCGATCGTTCCGCCCGCGTTTACTCCCCTTTCGAAAATGCTGCTTGCTTCAGACCTCAATGCGAGATATTGCGACGCGTGTCTAATTAAAACCGGATTTTCCACGGGTACTCTTACAAATATTGTTTTCGTGCTATCAAAAGTCCCCGAGTTATACCCTCCTTTTATTCCACATAGATCGATAATTTTTTTAGAGTCGCAGATTACAACAGCGTCTTTTGGGAGGCGGTAATTAAATCCATCAACGGACTTAAACGGTTCCCCACCGCGGGCCTGTTTTACCTGCATAATATTACCCTCGATTTTATTGTAGTCAAACGCGTGGATCGGATTGCCGAATTCCAACATCACGAAATTTGTAATATCGACGATATTATTTATCGGTCGCTGGTTCATCTTCAGCAATTTTTCTTTTAACCAACCCGGGGATTCCTTAACTCTTACACCATCGATTATGATTCCGGTAAAGCGAGGGTTTATTTTATAATCAGTTTTTATCGTAAGCGGTAATACGTTCTTAGGTTTATTTTTTTCCAGGTCGTTTTTTATTCTAGGAAGCTTTATTTTCTTTCCTTCGATTGCCGCGATTTCCCGTGCTACCCCGATGATCGAAAGCCAGTCTGGTCTGTTTGGAGTAATTTCCAGATCAAAAATAATATCGCCGTCAATTTTTTCGATTTTTTCAACCCCTAATCCAGCCTCGGTAAGCCTTTCTCCTAATTGGGCAGGACTAAATGTTATGTCGACGTATTCTTTTAACCAAGATAAAGGTACTAGCATAATTTTAGTTTTTAATCTTGTAATAGTTTTTCAACTTTTTCGATAATTTTTTTAACTTCTGGAAGGCAATCGAGTGTCTCTATCTCAGCTAAAGAAAACCATCGTGCTGCTTTTGTTTGCGGATCTTTTGAGACATCGATTTTTCCGTTTGTTTGTTTTGCCGGATATGCCATTATTATGCCCTGAACATACCCTTCGTATACGAAAGAATGAATAAAAGGCGTCTCGCTTAATATGTCTATGTCGATTCCGAGTTCCTCTTTTACCTCCCTAACCGTTGTGTCTTTTGGGTGTTCTCCGAATTCGATTGTCCCGCCCGGGAATTGCCACTTTTCGTGTATCGCGAGAAAGGTTGGTTGATGCCTCTGGCTTAATAAAATTTTTTTGTTAAGTTTGTCGATTATAATCGCAACCGCCGCAAACCGTTTTTCTTTTTTCATTTTTAAAATTGTTCCAGTATTCTTAAATCCGGATTTGTTAATAATCGCAGGTCGTCCATTTGGTATTTTAGAGTTGCCATACGGGAAAATCCTGTTCCGAAAGCAAAACCCTGCCAGATATTCGGGTCGATTTTTGCGGTTTTTAACACATTCGGATGGATCATTCCGGCGCCCAGCATTTCCACCCACCCGCTTCTTTTGCAAAAAGTACACCCTTTTCCTTTACAAACGGCACAGGTAATGTACGCTTCGGCGCCCGGTTCGACAAACGGAAAATTATGACAAACAAATTTTACTTTTATGTCTTCGCCGTAGAATTTTTTAATAAAATAATCGATTGTTCCGAAAAGATCCGACATGGTAATATTTTTGTCGACTGCAAACCCTTCCAGCTGCCAGAATTCGAATCCGTGTGAAGCGTCAGTTTGTTCATAGCGATAAACTTTCCCCGGCACAATAACTCTCATCGGCGGCTTCATTTTTTCTAAAATTCTTCCCTGCATGTTCGAAGTCTGGGTCCTTAAAATCACTTCTCCGGGTTCGACCTTGCTTTCGCGGGTGTCCAGATATAATGTTTGTTGGGTATCGCGCGAGGGATGGTCTTTTGGAATATTTAAGGCCTCGAAATTATAGTAATCGGTCTCGATCTCCGGCCCGTCTGCCACTTGGAATCCGATACTTTTAAAAATATCGATCGTTTCTAAAATCGTGTGGGTTATCGGATGAATGTGTCCTATTTCTGGTTTAATTCCGGGCTTTGTTACATCGATTGCGCTTTTTCTTTTTTTATAATGCTCGGATTTTAAAGTTTGATATTTTTGTTCGATCGTATCTTCGATTATATTTTTTATTTCGTTTGCGAGCATTCCGACTTCCGGCCGTCTTTCTAAAGGAACGGTCGCGATATTTTTAATCGCCTGCGTTAATTTTCCGCTTCTACCCAAAAACTGAAGTTTTACCTCTTCGAGTTCTTCTAAAGAATTGCACTCTAAAATAAACGAAATCGCCGCGTTTTTAATCCCGACTAATTCCTCTTCCATAAAATAATTATATCAGAAACAAATCCTGATTTTATTTGCCTAAAGGAAAGCCATTTCCAGCCAAATCATAAATAACAGTTCCTCCTTGTTCATGATGTCTTACCAAATGAGGCGGAACGACTTCGCGCACCTGTTCACTCATTGGATTTTTGTTGTCAAACACGACACCAGACACGCCTCTTTTAACTCCTATAATAGATGCCATATCAATTCCATCTTCTTTTATGTTTCTACTCATCTATCATCACCTCCTTTTCCAACAAAAAACCTCCCTTTTGGGAGGCTCTGAAATTTTGGTTTTGGATTAATTTAATCCATTACAGAACCTCCCTAACGGGAAGTAAAGTAAAAAAACCAAAAATTCAAACTT
>JAMCZG010000046.1 GCA_023485715.1 Patescibacteria group bacterium | reverse complement strand
TTACTTTTCCACCGAGATAATTTTCTGCATCTCCTTTAATCTTTTGAAGAATCATCGCGGATATTTCTTGTGGGGTAAAGGTTCTACCTTCTACCTCGACAACAGCCATTCCATCGCGGCCGGATTTTATAGTGTATGGAAGCCATTTTGCATCGTATTGAACCGATTCGTCGCTATATTTTCGACCCATCAGTCTTTTTATCGAGAAAATTGTTCTCTTTGGTTTTAAAACAAGCTGTCGTTTTGCAACGTCACCCACGACATGAGAAATCGGATCAACAACCGATGGAATAACATTACGCCCTTCTACCGAATGGATAACTTTCGGGCTTCCGCCCTCCATTACTGCGACGCATGAATTTGTAGTACCTAAATCGATTCCAATTATTTTTCCCATATATTCTCCTTTTAGTTTACATTCTCTCCTTGTTTTTTTTCAACTACCTTTTCTACCTCTTTTTTACCGACTCTAACCTGCGCCGGTCTTAAAACTCTATCGAAAAGAGTATATCCTGGTCTTATTTCTTCGATTACTTTATTTTCTTCTCCTTCACCAGTTCCGATACACTCCATTACATTCGGGTCGAATTCCTTTCCCAGAACTTCGATTTTTTCGACTCCTTCGCTTTTTAAAGCGCTTAAAAATTGAACCACGCTAATTTTTAACCCCTCGTCTTCTGTATGTTTTAAAGCTAGTTCCAAATTATCCAAAACAGGCAAAAGTTTTAACAAAAGCTCTCTATTTGCGCTCTTTGCCCATTCGCTTTTTTGTTCCGCGACTCTTTTTTCTAAATTTTGATAATCCGCCAATGCCCTTTTATATTTTCCTTCTAATTCTTCAAGCTCTTTTTTTGATTCTTCTTCTTTTATAATCTTTTTTGTCATTTTTGATTTTTGATATTATTACCACCCTTCGGCGATTTTTTCGACTAAATTACCAAAATAACGGACAGTCGGAACAATCGACGTATAATTAAGCCTACTCGGCCCCAAAACTCCGATTTCCCCGTTTAAATGCATTGGGGTCTGATAACGTTTAAAAACAAACCCGTAAGGACCATTAAACTTTGGCCCTAATTCGTCCTCTAAAAAAATATGGACATCTTCATCATCTTGTATGTCAATAAAATTTTTTATGAAATAATCCGATTCGTCAAGCATCTCAAGAAGCGAGCGTGTAATATTTATGTCAAAAAATTCAGGCATTTCCAAGATATTTGCGTAGCCTGCGCAATAAAAATCGCCTTGATCGGTCGTAACAATAGCCAATGCTTTTGTTTTTTCGGCGAGTGATCTTGTGAGTTCCCGCATAAATCTGTCTGTTTTGTCGCGATAATCCCAAAGTCTTTCTTTTACTGCGACTTCCTCTGCCGTAGAAAGTTCTTTTTCCTTCATGAGTTGTCTGACATAAAATTTCATCCCTTTAGGGGTAGGCACACGGCCGGCGGAAACGTGGGGTTTTTTAAGATACCCAAGTTGTGTAAGCCTAACCATTTCGTTTCGGATTGTCGCGGGAGACGCGCTTAAACTGTGTTTTTTTTCGAGGGTTTCCGAACCAACAGGTTCTGCGGTTTCGATATATTCTTCGATAATGCTTTTTAATATTTCTACTTGTCTTTGAGTTAAATCGTGCATATGATTAGCAGTATAATAACACGACTGCCAATTTTTTGTCAAGACCCCAGTTTTAAAAGAATTGATATACTATACCATATGCGTAAAAAAAGACGACAACGATTTTTTAGTTTAGTCTCAACAGTTGGTTTTTTGGGTATATTTTTATATTTATTCTTCTTTTTATCTCCTGATACTAAATTTTCAATATTTAATTTCGAGATAACGATAATTCCGTTATTTTTAATAGCTTTATTTTTCTTCGTAAGTTCTTTAATCGCCCTAATTTTGAGTAATTTTAGACGGGGTTTATTACTCGGATTATTTGTTGTCAGTTATCTAATTTTAAGACTCTTGAACTTAACGCACATATTCTTTTTGATAGTTTTAATCGCGCTTTTTTTGACTATCGAGCTTTTCTTTAGCCAGCGGAAATAATCCTTTTTTCTTGTCTTTTGGCCTCGTTCTCTGTTAAAATCAATACATGAATAAATTCTATATAACAACAGCCATTCCCTATGTTAATGCAAAACCGCACATAGGACACGCCTTGGAGTTTGTCGAAGCTGATGTACTCGCACGGTTTCACAAAATAATCGGGGATGAAACACTCTTATTATCCGGTGGTGATGAGAATTCATTGAAAAATGTTCAGGCCGCAGAAGAAGAAAATACGCCGATACAAAAATTTGTCGATCGAAATAGCGCATTATTTCACGATCTTGCGAAAAAATTAAATACTGACTTCGATATCTTTCAGAAAGGAAGCGATCAGAGACATCACGCTGCGTCTCAAAAATTATGGAAACTTTGTTTTGAAAACAACGATATTTATAAAAAGAAATATACGGGAATTTATTGTGTTGGCTGCGAATTATTTTATGAAAAAAATGAGTTGAACAAAAATGGCGAATGCTTTGAACATCCCGGGAAAAAACTCGAAGAAGTAACAGAAGAAAATTGGTTTTTTAAACTCTCTAAATATCAAGAAAGTTTAAAAAAGATAATCGAATCCGATGAATTAAAAATCATTCCCGCTACCCGGAAAAACGAAGTCTTATCTTTTTTAAAACAGGGCTTAAAAGATATAAGCATCTCAAGGTCTAATAAACGCGCCAGAAACTGGGGCGTTCCTGTCCCAAATGATCCGACACAAAGAATATATGTTTGGTTTGACGCATTAAACATTTATCAAAGCGGAATCGGTTTCGGATGGGATGAGGAAAAATACCAAAAATGGTGGCCGGCAGATCTGCATGTAATCGGCAAAGGCATTATTCGCTTTCACGCAATTTACTGGCCGGCTTTTTTATTATCTGCAAAATTAAAACTACCAAAATCGATTTTTATTCATGAATATTTGACTGTTAAAGGACAAAAAATTAGCAAATCTTTAGGTAATACAATCGACCCTATCGAAGTTATTGAGAAATATGGCGTGGATGCACTCCGTTATTACTTGTTAAAAGAAATTTCTCCTTTTTTCGACGGCGATTTTTCCGAAGAAAAATTGAAAGAACTTTATAATTCCGATTTAGCCAACGGACTGGGAAATCTAGTTTCCAGAGTCGCAAAACTTTGCGAAAAAAATGGAGTCGAAGGGAAAAAATCGGAAGTGAAATTCGATGAAAGTGTCGAAAAAGAGATTGATGGATTTAGATTGAACGAGGCATTGAAAGAGATCTGGGGAAAAATAACAGATGTTGATAAAAAAATTAATGAAGAAAAACCATGGGAATTATCAGGAGAAGAAGCAAAAACTAAATTAAAAAACTATATTTCGAAGATTCAAAAAATCGCATTTAATCTAAAACCTTTCTTGCCCGGAACTGCCGAAAAAATCGAAGAACAATTTTCCGAAAATCAAATTAAATCTCGACCTCCCCTTTTCCCAAGAATTTAATAAAAATAAGGAACAAGCCTCCAGGTTTTCTTTTGATAATTTTTATATTCATCCCCAAATTTATCGAATAACATTTCTTCTTCCTTTTTGATTCTGAGAACATAAATACTAGTTACTAGAATCAAAAAAAACAGCAAAATAATTACATTTCCCGTTGACAACCCAACGCCTATAATCATTAGTATTGTCCCCAAATAACCAGGATGTCTAACAAATTTATATAGCCCTTTTATTATCAGTTTATGGTTTGTTTGAATTAATAGTGTTCTTCCGTAAAATTTTCCAAGCGTCATTAATGCAAAATCGTGAATTATTGTGCCTAGAATTACAAGAACAACCCCAAACCACTGTAGCTGAGTAAGAATATTATTTTTAAAAAAATTTAAATAAAGAGGAGAAATTAAAACTAAAATTATTAATATCCCCGTCATCAAAGTTGTTCCTTTATCATATCTACTTCCTTTTAATGCTTTAGCTTCTTTCCCCCGTCGTAAAAACAACTCTCTTATAAAAAAAGTGGCAACAAACAAAACATATGCAACGATAAAAGGAAGATCGTAATATATCATTTATAAAATTTCTTCCATATTTTAAATCCTCTTTTTAGAGCTCGTCGTTCGAGGTCATTATCTGAAAAGTATTTTTCTATTTCTTGTTCTGTTATCCATTTGTATTCTGAATGATCTTTTTGATTTATACGAATTTTTTGATTTTTATTTTTTATTTCGGCAAAATATTCGATTTCGACTACATGCTCGTTTTTATAAACATAAGTAAAAATATAATAAGGATCTCCTATTCTGATACCGATATGAAATTCTTCGTCAATTTCCCTGATTAGACCGTCTTCGATTGTTTCACCGAATTCGATATGCCCTCCTGGTAGCTCATATTTTCCTGGAAGAAATTTTTTTGTTTTTGCTCGCTTTGCAACAAGAACTTTACCTTTCTTATAGATAAAAACGCATGCTGTTATAATCTGTTTTTTACCTGATTGCCTAATCATATTTATTCGTTTGATTATAACAGAAACATCTCTTTTTCTTATATAATAAGACCATGATCGATATACATTGTCACTTGAATTTCCATGCCTTTGAAAAAGACGTCGACGAAGTGATAAAAAAGTCTCTTGCAGCCGGTGTTTATAAAATAATAAATGCAGGAACGAAAATTGACTCTTCTGGATCTGCGATTAAACTGGCGGAGAGGCACGAAGGACTTTATGCGACAGTCGGAATCCATCCCCATCACGCAGACAAACTCGAGGAGGATTGGTCAGAAAAATTTGAAAATTTGGCAAAACATCCAAAAGTTGTTGCAATCGGCGAAATAGGAATGGATTTTTTCAGTTATCAATCAAACCAAATAACCGATCCGAAATTACAACGAGAAATTTTTATAAAACAGCTTGAAATTTCACATAGATTGAAACTGCCTCTTCAAATCCATAATCGGCAGGCCGGAAAAGAAATTTTAGAAATTCTTTTGAACCATAAATCTTATCTTTTAAACCCACCCGGTGTATTTCACTGTTTTTCGGGAGATATTGAATTCCTAAAAAAGGTGCTCGATCTTGGTTTTTATGTCGGTTTTGACGGAAACATAACCTACAAAGGCCTTGCAAAGGGAGAAACAACTGATCTTAAAGATCTTGTAAAATACGCGCCGATCGAACGGATTTTAACAGAAACCGATGCTCCTTTTTTGACTCCCGAGCCTCACCGAGGTACAAGAAATATCCCAGAGTATGTTATAATAGTGGCCGAATCGATCGCAAGAATTAAAAATATTTCTTTCGAAAAAGTCAAAGACCAAACAACAAAAAATGCCCTTACTCTTTTTGCTATAAAAGATTAAAATTAAAATATGACAGGTTTTTTTCAGAAAATATTTGACCGTTATCCGATAAGAAGTATTCGGACAATCGAAATTTTATCGGGGCTTACGGTATGGGTGTTAATATTATCTCCCATATGGGGATCGCTTTTTGCGCCTTATATAATCGCGTATTTTATCGTTTTTTTTGACGTTTATTGGTTCTATAAATCATTCTCTCTTACTATAACTGCTTATATCGCTTCCAAAAAGATTCGAGAAGCCGAAAAAGAAGACTGGTTAAAAAAAGCAAGGCAGTTAGAAAACTTCGATAAAGTAAGTCATATTATCGTAATCCCAAACTACACAGAAAGCGTTGCAAAGCTCGAAATAACAATTAAAGCGATCGCTGATCAAACATTGCCTACGAAACAGATCTATATAGTTTTGGGCATGGAGGAGAGAGAAAAAGAAGCTAAGGAAAAAGCCGAATATCTAATAAAAAAGTTTAAGAAAAACTTCGGAGACATATTCGCTGCCTACCACCCGGATATTCCGGGAGAGGTAAAAGGAAAATCATCTAACGAGGCTTTTGCAGGAAAAGAGGCATACAGAAGACTGGTCGAGGGAGGAATTATTGATATAAACTACACGACGGTCTCCTCTGTCGATGCAGATTCGATTTTCGACCGGCAATATTTTGCGTATTTAACCCACAGCTTTTTAATCCATCCGAACAGACATAACCTTTTCTGGCAGTCCGCGACAGTCTACTACAATAACATCTGGAAAGTTCCGGCGCCGACGAGAATCGTTTCGTTTTTCGGAAGCCTTTGGCGGACGGGAGTTTTACTTCAGGGAAACAGGCTTATAACAAATTCCACCTACACATTGTCGTTTCTGACTTTAAAAAATATCGGTTTCTGGGATGTCGATGTAATACCGGAAGACTACAGAATTTTCTTTAAAGCATTTTATGCCCTAAAAGGAGACGTATCCGTCGTGCCGATATTTTTAAGAACGTCCATGGATGCCGCGTTGTCTTCCAGTTATATTAAAAGCCTGAAGAATAAATATCAACAGGAACGAAGATGGTCGTGGGGGGCATCGGATAATCCTCTTTTTATAAAATGGTGGTTAACCGTCCCGGGCGTTCCTTTTTTCAAAAAGACTATAATCCTCTACAATGTTTTACTCGATCATCTTCTTTGGCCGGTTAATTGGTTTATCGTTACGATCGCGGCCAACATTATCCCTCTTGTTAATCCTGTTTTTTCAAGGACCGCGATCGGTTATAATTTGCCGCGGCTTGCAGGTTTTATCTTAACGTCTTGTCTTTTTTCGCTTCTTGCGATGATAATTATTGATTACAAAATACGACCGAAAAATTCTTCCGTTTCGATAAAACGCCAGTTTATTTTTCCGCTCGAATTCGTACTTTTACCGATCGTCGGATTTTTTCTTACTGCTCTTCCAGCCCTAATATCACACACGCAACTAATGCTCGGGAAACGACTTGAATATAAAGTCACTGAGAAACTATAATTTATACAGGATGAAAATACTTGCTCGACTCGAAAAAAGTCGAAACTATTGGTTTCTACTTTCTGTCCTGTTCTTGTTTTTTTTGTTTCGACTGCCCTCTCTGTTTGAACCTTATTGGTATGGAGACGAAGGCATATATCAGGTAGTCGGAATGGGGATAAATAACGACAGACTGCTATACAGAGATATCTGGGACAATAAACCTCCTCTTTTATATATGCTCTATTCACTTTTTTCTTCCGACCAATTTATGCTAAGGCTCGTATCGTTAATCTTTGGTCTTTTATCGGTGATCGCATTTTTTAATCTTGCTAAAACGCTGTTTGAAAATAAAAAAATTGTCTTTGTCTCAACATCTTTTTTTGCTCTGTTTTTTGGAATTCCGATAATCGAGGGAAATATCGCAAACGCAGAAAACTTTATGCTTCTTCCGATTATATTGTCAGCTTTTTTAATATTTAAATTAAACGAAGGCGGATTTAAAAAATTTTACAACATTACCCTTTTTTCCTCCGGGTTATTACTGTCGGCCGCATTCCTTTTTAAAATCGTCGGAATATTCGAATTTACCGCTTTTTTACTTTTTTTGCTATTTATTAACTATAAAAAACAACATTTTTTTGCTTTAATAAAAAAAATTTATCCATTTCTACTCGGATTTTTTGTCCCGATTGCTTCTATCTTTTTGTTCTTCTTTATAAAAGGCGCCTTCTCGGATTTTTACAGCGCCGTTTTTATGCAAAACATCGGCTATGTCGGATACGGAAATAAACTACTGATTCCACAGGGGTTATTGATCATAAAAATTATAATTTTAGCGGGCTTTATTTTATTTCTGTTTAAAAAAAGAAGCTTAATAAGTCCGACAACGATGTTTATCTTATTGTGGTTTCTGTTTTCGACGTTCAGCACGTTTTTCGCACAAAGGCCGTATACCCACTATCTTTTAATGCTTCTTCCGAGTTTTTCTTTAATGATCGGGCTTATTTTTTTCGACAGAAAATATTCTAAATTACTATCTGTTTTATTCATCTGCGTTGTTGTTTTAGTTTTAACCAACTTTAAATTGTTTAATAGAAATATCGCTTATTACCAAAACTTTCTGTCTTTAATAACTAATCAAAAAACTGTAACAGCCTATCAGAAATTTTTCGATAGACAAACCCCGGTCGACTATCAACTTGTTCAATTCATTAAAAGCCGGATCGGAAACGACAATATTTTTATTTGGGGCAATAATGCACAAGTATATAAACTGGTGAATAAATTACCACCTGGTAAATTTATTGTCGCCTACCATATTTCGATGAACAACAATAATATTAACGAAACAAAAACGGATTTAGAAAAGACAAAACCGAAGTTTATTATCGTTACCGATCCAAATAACCCTATCCCGTACGGATTAATCGGATATAAACAATGGATTGGAATCGGAAAAAGTACAATCTATGAAAGGCTTTTTTAAAAACGCTTTTACCGACAAAATTATTTTTGCGTCTTTTTTTGGGACAATTGTTTTTATTTTATTAGCAGTCGCGGTTGTATTTTTTTCCTACGAAAAAATGCCGCCGTTTGTACCGCTCTTTAATCAAATGCCGTGGGGAGAAGGAAGACTCGCAGTAAAATCACAAATTTTTATCCCAATATTTATTGCTATTATTTTTTCAGGAATAAACTTTACGCTATTTAGCACAATCTACCAAAAAATGCCGCTAGTCGGAAGATTAATTTTTGCAACCGGTTTTTTGGTTTCATTTCTCATTTTTCTTTTTATCGTCAGGACCGTACAAATCATAATTTAATTATTTATGCAAATCTTCAGCGATAGCTTTAATTTGACACTCCCATTAGTGGTCGCTTTTTTAATAACCGCGTTTACAACGCCGTTTTGTATTTATTTTCTTAAAAAATTAAATATCGTCGACGATCCTAAGACGCATAAACACCCCGGAGTTATCCATAAGAAACCGATTCCCAGGGGTGGCGGCATTCCGCTTTTTGCAGGTGTTTTTGTTGCTGCAATAATATTTATTCCCTTAAATCAGACTACTGTAATGTTATTTTCTGCTTCTTTAATAGCGCTCGTCGTCGGTGTCTTAGACGATAAATTCGATCTCTCTCCTTACTTAAGATTTTTTATGAATATCGCCGTTTCCCTGATAGTTGTAGCAAGCGGGATAAACATACCTTTTATAACAAATCCTGCCGGCGGAATTTTGCATTTTGACACCATAAACACAACGCTTTCTCTTTTCGGAGTAAGTCTTACGATATCTCTGGCCGATGTAATCGCTGTATTTTGGATTACGTGGGTTATGAATATGTTAAATTGGAGTAAGGGCGTAGACGGACAAATGCCGGGAATAGTTGCGATCTCGGCGATCGTTATCGGCATTTTAAGCCTTCGCTTTCCATTGTCCGATCCAAACACTCTCATTTCGGCAAACCTATCTTTTGCGATCGCAGGAGCTGCTTTGGGTTTTTTAATTTTTAATTTTTATCCCGCAAAAATTTTCCCAGGGTACGGCGCTACTTCTTTGTATTTACTATTAGCCGCGACTTCCATGTTGTCCGGCGCAAAACTCGCGACGGCGATCCTTGTCATGGGGATTCCGATGATCGACGGCGTGTTTACAATTTTCCGAAGAATTTTGTCCGGACGATCTCCTTTCTGGCATGACAATAAACATCTTCATCACATCCTTTTAAATTTAGGCCTGGGACAAAGACAAATCGCGTTGTTTTACTGGATTTTTTCTGCTATATTAGGAGCAATTTCTTTAACCCTAACGAGTAAAGGGAAAATTTTTGCGATATTAATGTTAATTGTGATCGTCGGAGGATTATTACTTTTTTTGCATCTGAGCTTAGAAAAAGATGAAAAAGAAATTATATAACATAATAAGGCTTCTGCGTCCTAGACAATGGATCAAAAACTTTGCGATCTTTCCGGCGATTCTATTTACGGGACAACTTTTTGAAATTTTAGTTCTTCAAAAAATAATAATCGGTTTTTTTGCGTTCTGTTTTTTATCGTCTGCAATTTATATTGTAAATGATATTTTTGACGCTAAAAAAGATAAGCTTCACCCTTTTAAAAAATATCGTCCGATCGCTCATGGCGATGTTTCTATTCCAGTGGGATTAATTCTTGCTATGGCACTTGGAATTTTTGCCTTCTTAATAAGCTATTCTGTAACTCCCGCATTTTTTATCTTAATTATCGTCTATGCAATCCTTCAAATTGCCTATTCTATGTTTCTAAAAAATATTGCACTCATCGATATTTTAGCCCTGGCCGCAGGATATATTTTGAGGGTTTATGGAGGGGAATTCGCGTCTGGATTTCATATTTCTGTTTGGCTTTTATTAACAACTATTTCTGCATCTCTTTTTATCGCTGTTGGGAAAAGACGGTCAGAACTCGCCTTAATTTCTCGACACCTAGAAACAAAGACCTATTCAACGCGGCAAGCGCTTTCCCATTACTCAGAAAAGCTTTTAGATCTTTATCTTTCTGTATTTGCGACTTCGAGTTTTATTTCCTATTCTCTTTTTACTTTTTTGGAAAACCCTCAGGGGTTTAAAATATCTTTCGGATTATTTTCCCCGGACTTTCTTCCTGCGTTTTTTCAGAGGAAATGGTTGATGGTTACTATTATTCCTGTCGTATACGGAATCATGCGTTATGTGCAGGTTTTATACGAAAAACAGGAAGGTGAAAATCCGGAAAGAATCTTAATCGAAGACAAACAACTCTTAACGACTGTTATAATTTGGCTTTTCTTGGTAATCGGGGTTATTTATGTTATTGGTGCGTAAACCTACTGTTTTACCACATATTCTGCGCTAACCCAGCCGGTCGTGTCTTTAAATTTTATCTCAAACCATCCACTCTCCTCTTTAAGAATTTCGTATTCTTCTTCGGGATAAGCCTTTCCGATCTCTGCCGAATTTAGTGATCCTGCTTCTCGAACCCTCAAAAACCCGGTTGAGGTCTGAAGGATTTTTATTTTAGGAACAGCAATCGTCGGAGTAAGAGTAACTGTCGAGACAACCGGCGTTGACAACTCATTAAGATTTACGCCCAAAAATCCGAGCAACGTAAGTCTATAACCCGCGACGGTCCGTATTTTAATCGTTTTATCTGTATAACCGTCTTTTATTAGCCTTATTTCATGATCAGATTCAGTAAGATCTTTTACAAGAGTAGGTGTACTACCTACGGGATTATTATCCACTAAAACTCTGGTGTTGTCGGGAAAGGATAAAACCATGAGCTCTGTTTTTTTGGAATCGTTGATGGGGACAAGGGAAATAACACTCCCCTCGGAATTTCCGGCTTTTCCAAATGTTCTGTCGATTACTGTCAAAACCGATTTTGTTATTTTTATTTTTTCATCGAAAGGCGAAAAACCGTCTTCTTTCGGGACAAGACGAACAGTGTAATGCCCGACCGGAATCATATCGTTCGCTTCACATTTACAAAGCGGAGTTTCTCCGATTAATTTATCGTTTAGATAAACATCCGATTTGGGAACAGAGGTAACTTGCAACGCCCCTTTCCCCGAATTATTGTTTATATAAAATACAAAGGCAACTAAAATGATCGAAGCAACGACAAGGGGCAAAAAGTAAATAAGAAACTTCTTTGCCATAAAGTTAAAATACTATAGCATAAAAAATACGTTTCTTGAAGTATTTATTTTTAACATAGAAACATAGACGAGTGAGGAATGTGTTTTTCGAGAGAATGAATGATAAGACAGATTATAATAACAAGAAAAGTAATGAATTATCAGGTACAATCTATCCTTAACAGAAAATGGTCCGATGACGAGAAAAATATATTCCGAGCGAAAGAATAATTTAGTATTCCGGCATTCCGCCCGGCATCTGAGGCATCATATCTTTTTTCTCTTCTGGAAGATCTGTAACCAAAGCTTCTGTCGTTAATATCATCGTTGCGATCGAAATCGCGTTTTGGACCGCAACCCGAACTACTTTTGCCGGATCTATTATTCCTTCTTTTAACATATCTACGGGCTCGGCACTATTTACGCTGTCTGTGTTTAGTACGTTAAATCCCTGTCCGCTTGCAGAAACCGTTCTTGCTTTTGCGATTAACTGTCCCGCATCCAATCCGGCATTTTTCATAAGTTGAACAAACGGCTCTTCCAAAGAATTTTTAACTATTTCAAACCCGATTATTTCATCACGATTTGCCTTGTTGTTCTCTAAATCCCTAGCATTCATTTTTTGGGCAATATCTAAAAGCGCAACTCCACCGCCGGGAACAATTCCCTCCTCGAGCGCCGCCTTCGTCGCCGCAACCGCATCGTTGACTCTTTCTTTTTTGTCCTTGAGTTCGACTTCTGTAGCTGCGCCAACGTTTATAACTGCAACTCCGCCTGAAAGTTTAGCGAGCCTTTCCTGGAATTTTTCCTTGTCAAAGTCTGAGGTCGATTCTTCGATCGCGCGTTTTATTTGTGCTATCCTTGTTTTAATTTTTGATACCTCGCCTTTTCCGCCGATAATTCTTGCGTTTTCTTTGTCTGTCCAGACTTTGTCTGCTCTTCCACAGTCTTCGATCGTAACGTTTTCAAACTTTCTGCCCGTGTCTTCCGAAATAACTGTCCCACCGGTCAAAACCGCGATATCTTCGAGCATCTCTTTTCGTCTGTCACCGAAACCCGGTGCTTTTATCGCGAGTGTGTTAAATGTTCCTCTTAATTTATTTAAAACAAGTGTTGCGAGTGCTTCGCCTTCTATTTCGTCTGCGATAATAACTAAATCTTTCGAAACTTTTATTAAACTTTCTAAGAAAGGAAGGAGTTCGTTGAGCGCAGAAATTTTCTTATCAGTGATTAATATATACGGATTTTCGATTTCTGCTTCCATTTTATCTGGATTTGTCACAAAATAAGGAGATGCGTACCCTCTGTCAAATTCCATTCCTTCTTTGTATTCGATTTCCGTCGACAAGCCTTTTCCTTCTTCTACGGTTATAATTCCGTCTTTTCCGACTTTTTTTAGGGCTTCGGCGATCAGATTTCCGAGCTCCGAATCTCCGGCTGATATCGTTGCAACATTTGCCCAATCGACTTGCTTAAGATCTTTTTTCATTTTTTTAAGTTCCGAAACAACGTAATCACTCGCTTTATCCAATCCTTTTCGCATTATCATCGGGTTTGCGTTTGCGGTTATCATCTTTATTCCTTCTTTAACGATCGCCCGCGCCAAGACTGTCGCTGTTGTAGTCCCGTCTCCCGCGACGTCTGCGGTTTTGGAAGCCGCTTCTTTAACGAGTTGCGCACCCATATTTTCAAACGAGTTTTTGAGTTCGATTTCTTTTGCCACAGAAACACCGTCGTGTATAACACTTGGTGCCCCCCATTTTTTGTCCAAGGCAACGTTTCTGCCTTTTGGACCAAGGGTTGTCGCGACCGCATTCGCCAATTGGTCGACTCCTTTTATCAATAACTCTCTTGCTTCCGAACCGTATTTAATATCTTTTGCCATAATATTTAATCAATAATCGCGAGAATGTCTTTTTGCTCAACGAGCATCCATTCCTCGCCGTTTACTTTTACTTCGTTTCCGCCCCATTTTTTATACATTACTTTCTGACCGACTTTCACTACCATCGGAATAAGTTTTCCCTGGTCGTTTGTACTACCCGACCCTATCGCCATAACAAGCCCTGTTTGGGGTTTTTCTTTCACTACCATCGGAA
>JAMCZG010000035.1 GCA_023485715.1 Patescibacteria group bacterium | reverse complement strand
AAGGAGGTGAAAAATGACAGATATAGGACAAACATTAGTCGCATCATTAAACAACGGACTCGCAGCAGTCGTAAGTTTTATCCCTAAATTCTTTGCCGGCGTAATAATATTAATACTCGGCTTTGTTGTCGCCTCGATCGTAAAACAGATCGTAATCCAGATAATAAAGGCGTTAAGAGTTGAGGCATTACTACGAAAATACAGTGTCCCGGAAGGCAAAGAAGAGTTTAATTGGGCGAACATTCTGGCCGAAATCGTCCGGTGGTTTATTATCATAATATTCTTGATCCCGACGGCTGACGTTTGGGGACTTCCCCAGATCGTCACGGTTTTAAACACGTTCTTGCTTTATTTGCCAAACGTGTTCGTCGCGGCGATCATCGGATTAGTCGGTTTTGTGTTTGCGCAACTCGCTTACGACATAATGCTCGCGTCGACAAAAGGTATTTCGTCAAACACGTCTAAAACTATCGCATCGTTTACCAAATGGGCGATAACGGTTTTTGTGATTTTGGCGATTCTTACACAGCTTGGGGTCGCAGCAGATTTAGTCAGAATACTGTTTACAGGATTTGTAGCGATGCTCGCAATCGCAGGCGGTATTGCGTTTGGGCTCGGCGGAAAAGATTCTGCTAAAGGCGTAATCGAGGAGGTGCACAAAAAACTTAAATAATTGAACCTACTTCGCGTTTAAGATATAATACACGAACGCCGCGTTCGTCTAGTGGCCCAGGACACCTGGTTTTCAGCCAGGTAATCAGGGGTTCGAATCCCCTACGCGGTACTTATTTCCACGAATCTCCTTGACATTCTTTTCTAAATCTCCATATACTGATTATAACATCGTTTTGAAAGGGGGTGAAAAAATGGAAACTTTACCTACAGAATTTGAATTCCCGACCGGATACCCCGAAAATATTGATCCAAACCAAATGGCAGGTTTGGGATTACTTGCCGGTGTCGGATTAACAGTATATTTAGTAGTTATTCTCGCGATATACGTTTATCTTGCGATTTGTTTAATGAAGATTTCCGATAAAACAAAATTAGGTACGGCGTGGTGGGCATGGGTCCCGATTTTAAACTACGCGCTGATGCTTAAAATCGCAAAAAAACCGATGTGGTGGATAATCCTGCTATTGATTACACCCATCAATATATTTTTCTTTATCTGGGTCTGGATGAGAATCGCAAAAGCTGTTAATAAACCGGACTGGTGGGGAATTTTGATGTTGGTCCCCGGTGTAAATCTAATCGTTCCTGGATATCTAGCTTTTTCCAAAAAATAATATTTAAACGATATTGTTCTCGGAAACCAGGCGAAAGTATTCATGGTAGAATTTTAAAAGATCAACGCGCTTTAAAAACCGTTCCCAATCATGTTTTTGGGTCATATGGCATTTAAGCGCGTTTATCTTTTTGTTTAAGGTCGATTTTATGTCTATAGGAGTTGTAATCAAACCGTCGTCAGTACCCAAAATTTTACCGTAAATATTGTAGGATAGCCCGATTTCGTCAAACTTTTTAACTAATGATTTCGGGTTCGTACTATAGTAAAGCCTGACATGTTTATTGGCTTTTTTTAGATAATCGGAAAATGCTATTGTCGCGCTTTTGTGTATTTGGATGTGGTCGGGATGTTTTGACCCGCCTTCTTCGTTAAATGTGACAACAATGTCCGGCTTTTCTCTTTTTAAAATGGACAAAACTTTTTTTGCGATAACTTCCGGCTTAATTTTATGCAAAGTGCCGTCGATGAATCCTAAAAAATAAATTTGAGATATTCCTAAGACCTTTGCGGCATTTCGTAATTCTTTCTCTCGGAGCTCTCCGAGTTTCCTTTTTGTGGTAACCGGCGGGTCGCCTACTTGTCCTGTCTCCCCTTTTGTCGCTGTAATTAGTTTAACCGATACATTGTTTTGTGTAAGATACGCTATTGTTCCCCCGCTCGAAAAGGATTCGTCGTCGGGGTGGGCAAAAACAAAAATTACTTTCATATTACCATTATATCATCTACAATATGTAATTAAGTTAACTGGACATGCTAATCTTTAATTCCTTCTCAAACAAAAAAGAAACATTCAAACCGATCTCGGACCAGGCCGTAAAAATTTACGTCTGCGGGATAACCCCGTACGACACTACTCATCTTGGTCACGCGTTTACATACGTATTCTTTGATACTGTTATTAGGTATTTAAAATTTAAAGGCTACAGGGTTATTCAAGCCCAAAACATTACCGACATCGACGACGATATTTTAAAAAAAGCCAAAGAGGTAAATCAAAATTGGAGAGACTTAGGAAATTATTGGACCGATAGATTTTTGAGCGACTTAAAGACTCTAAACGTAGATCTTCCCGATCACTATATTAAGGCTACAGAATCGATCGAAACGATGAACCATATGATTTCCAAGCTACTGTCGACAGGCTTCGCGTACAAAACAGAGGGAAATGTATATTTTGATGTCAGAAAATATAAAAAGTACGGGTCTCTTTCGAGATTAGATAAAAAACAAATGGTTCTAGTCGCAAAGGAGAGGGGTGGTAATCCAGACGATAAGCTCAAAAAAAATCCCCTCGACTTTATTCTTTGGCAGAAACAAAAAAAGGGAGAACCGTTTTGGGAAAGCCCTTTCGGTAGAGGAAGGCCCGGATGGCATATCGAATGTTCGGCGATGATCAACAAATATCTCGGTGACCAAATCGATATCCACGGCGGAGGAAAAGACCTGATATTCCCCCATCACGAAAGCGAAATCGCGCAATCAGAAAGCTATACGGGCAAAACCCCTTTCGTTAAATACTGGATGCATACGTCAATGCTTTTATACAAGGGCGAAAAAATGTCAAAATCCCTGGGTAACCTAATAATGGTCGACGATTTATTAAAAAAATATAGCGCAAACGAGATTCGTTATGTTCTGCTTGCTCATCATTACCGCAAACCGTGGGAATACGATGAGTCGATGTTTTTAGAGGCAAAAAGATCGATTGCTAAGATTAAAAAGGCATTAACGATGTTTAAGACAAAAGGTGCAACCTATCCAAAAAAACTCCCCGAAGAATTTACCCGGCAGATGGAGGATGATTTTAATATTCCGAACACTTTGGCTTTTTTGATAAAACTTTCAGAAAAAATCATCGACTCTAAAAACGTAAATAATGCTACGGCCTATTCGTTAGGGCAAATCGCGTCCATTCTCGGATTTAGCTTTTAAAATACCCCTGAAATATTGTAAAATTAAATTCTCGTGAGAAAATTGTTCTTATTAAGTGTTGTTTTTTTTATCGTATTACTTGTCTATTTTAACTTGCCGTTAAAAGCGTTTGCTGTCGAAAACCCCCTGGCTGTCCCGAATAATAAATTTGGGATTCATATCTTATTTCCAGACGAAATAATCGACGCCGCAAAACTTGTTAACACAAACGGCGGGTTATACGGGTATGTCGTCATCCCGATCCAGGCTGGTGATAAAGACCTTAAAAAATGGCAGTTGTTTATGGACCGCGCCAAAGCACTTCAGCTTATTCCGATTGTCCGCCTTGCGACCGAGGGTGATTACTTTAATACCAAAGTCTGGAGAAAACCAAGGCCGGAAGACCTGGTCGATTTTGCAAATTTTTTAAATTCGCTACGGTGGCCGACCAAAAACAGGTACATTATCGTTTTTAACGAGCCAAACCGCGCAGACGAATGGGGCGGAAAATTAAGCCCGGGTGAATACGCACAGATATTAAGCTACAGCGTTACTGTTTTTAAATCGAAAAACCAGAATTTTTTTATAATCTCGGCCGGAATGGATAACGCAGCAGCAAACAACGGCGATATTTCGATGAACGCCTACGATTATTTTAGGCAAATGAATAGCGCTGTTCCTGGAATTTTTAATCAAATCGACGGATTTTCGAGCCACTCTTACCCAAACCCTGCTTTTTCCCAACCCCCATCGAAACAAGACAACCAAAGCATCGCCTCGTTTAAATTCGAAAGGGCTTTTATAAAATCGATGTCTAACAAGGATTTGCCCGCGTTTATTACGGAAACCGGATGGTCGAAAGAAAGATTGTCGGAAAACCAGATCGCCGAGTATTATAAAACCGCGTATACGACTGTCTGGAATGACGATTCTCTTGTTTGCATAACCCCCTTTATTTTGCGCGCGGACACGATGCCGTTTATAAATTTTTCCTTTCTCGACAAGGAAAACCCGAACATTCTATTTCGCGCAGTAGAATCTCTTTCTAAAACAAAAGGTACGCCTGTGATCGAAACTGAAGTGCTCGGAGAAAATATTAAGAATCCTCAAGCTATTGTAGTTAAAAATTTTACAGACAATTCCTCTAAAAAAAAGACTCTCGGCGCAAAGGCCTTTAACATAATCTTTTCGTGGCTTTTGAAATTAGATTAGGTAAGTGGTAAAATTGATTGTCTAATTTTAACTCCGTAATTATGAAAAACCTTGACTTAGCCAGTGAAAGATTTGTTAGTCTTTCCCACGGCGAACTCGCAATCGATGAGGTAATCGAAAAAATTAAATTATTCTTAGAGGAAGATTCTAAGAGCGAATACAGCCTGGTGATCGGGACAGATTCATCGGAAAAATTCGAAAACGGCGATAAAAAACGGACCGTTAACCTTATAACGGCGGTCGTTGTTCACCGCAAAGGTTTTGGCGGCAAATATTTTTGGAAAAAGAAATGCATCTATAATATCCACAGCTTAAGACAAAAAATCTATGCCGAAACGTTTGAATCCTTGGCGTTTGCAGGGAGTTTTGTGCCTGTTTTTAAAAAGTCGCTCAACGGCCACTCGCCTAATTATAAGCTCGAAATACACGTAGATATCGGTGAACACGGCGATACGCGGGAAATGATAAAAGAAATTGTCGGAATCGTCACTGGAAACGGTTTTGTCGCTAAAACAAAGCCCGATTCCTACGGCGCGTCCTTTATCGCGGATAAACATACTTAAACAATTTAAAATTTCAAATTTAAAATTTAAAATTAAACTATGGATTGGGAAGAAGCCAAAGACGTCGAGAAAAAAATTAAACTGATATTAAAACACTTGGATTTGCCCCATGTTAAACAAACTAGGATTTTTTGTTACAGAACCAGCGGGTCTAAATCGAGGTCGTACGCCAGAATCTGGACTTTTCCGAAAATTTTCCAAAAAGCGCTTAATATAGAAGCTTCGTACGTTATCGAGGTTCTGTCAAAATATTACGACAGACTAAACGAAGACGACCAACACAAAGTTTTAATCCATGAATTACTGCATATCCCCAAAAATTTTTCAGGAGCGCTTTTGCCACACAGAAGCCGCGGAAGACACTTGGGTAAACAGGTCGACATTTTATACAGAGAATTTAAAATGAAAACGGATTTATGATCACGATTATTCACGGTGACGACACGTCGACTTCCCGAAACTATTTTCTTTCCCAAAAAATACATTGTAAAAATCAGATCAGTTTTTCGGGCGAAAAATTAACTTTAACGGATTTAATCCAAATATTTGAAGGCGGAGAATTGTTTTCCGACGATAAAAATATTTTTATCGAAGAGTTTTTTTCCAAACGAAAACCTGGCAAGGAATTGACCGGTATATTAGAGTATCTTAACAAAAATAAATCAGCGAATATTTTCTTCTGGGAAAATAAAATCATTACCGCAAAATCTTTGAATTCGGTAAAAAACCCCGTCGTAAAAGAATTTAAATTTCCAAAAACGATTTTTTTGTTTTTAGATTCGATAAAACCGGGAAATGGGAAAAGATTAATCGAACTTTTTCACCAAACACTCATGTCAACCGAGATCGAAATCATAGTTTTTATGATAATCAGACAATTACGATTACTGCTCGCTCTCAACGAAAAAAGCACGTTTAATATTGATGAGGTTAACAGGTTACAGTCGTGGCAAAAAGGCAAGCTCGAAAGGCAATCAAAATATTTTGAGATAGAACATCTTAAAAAAACTTACAAAAAAATTTTTGAAATAGATCTCGGAAACAAAACCGGAAATTTGAATATGCCGCTTATTCACGCGATTGACTTTTTTTTATCCGACATATAATATATTTAAATGGCGATTGACCCTAAAATATTCAAAGCCTACGATATCCGCGGAATTTACCCCACAGAAATCGATGAAGAAAAAATGGCAATTATTACAAACTCCATTTACGCTTTTTTCAAAGAGAAGATCGGAAAAGAAAAAATAAAAATCGCAACCGGAATGGACATGCGAACATCTTCTCCTTCACTGTTTGATGTCGTAAAAAATACTCTGGTAAAAAACGGCGCCGAAGTAATAGATATAGGACTTGCGTCGACGCCAACGTTTTATTTCGCGGTTTCCCATTTTGGATATGATGGTGGAATTCAGGTTAGTGCTTCTCATAACCCAAAAGAATATAACGGATTAAAATTTGTAATAAACACACCAAACGGTCTTATTAAAATCGGCGGAAGCACAGGAATGAATAGGGTTAAAGAACTTTCTTTGGAAACCCATACGCAAAAAGTAGAAACTATCGGGTCAATTACAAAAAATGATGAGGTGCTCGCGGCCGAGGTCGAAAACGCGTTTAAAATAGTAAATCCTGGCGAAATTAAGCCATTTAAAATTGTTGCGGATGCCGCAAACGCGATGGGCTCGCTTTATATCGACGCTTTATTTAAAAGACTTCCTTCCACCCTTGTGAGGATGAATTTTGAATTGGACGGAACCTTTCCAGTTCACGAGCCTAATCCCTTAAAATTCGAAACACTTGAGGGCCTTCAAAAAAAAGTCGTCGAAGAAAAGGCAGATCTGGGAATCGCTCCAGACGGTGACGGCGACAGGTTGTTTTTTATCGACGAAAAAGGGAATATAATTTTAGCGACAACAATAACATCAATCGTCGCAAAAGAACTCCTGAGAGAGAATAAAGGCGAGTCGGTTTTAGTCGATATCCGCTACATACTAACACCTATGAAAATAATCGAAGAAGAGGGAGGAAAATTAGAAATTGTTCGGGTAGGTCACTCGTTTATTACCGAAAAAATGCACGAAACCGGGGGGATATTCGGGGGAGAGTCTTCTGGGCACTATTTCTTTAGATCTACCGGTAACGCCGAATCACAGCTGCCTATGATCCTTTATATCCTTAAGGTAATGTCAAGAGAGCAAAAACCAATCTCCAAAATCGGAGAAGCAGTAAGAAGAAGCTTCGAGTCTGGAGAGATTAATTTTAAAGCGAGCAATGCTTCGGAAATCAAAGAAGTTCTTAAATCACAATTTGCCGAAGGCCGGCTTTCCGAGCTTGACGGTGTATCTTTATCCTACCCGGACTGGAGATTTAACGTTCGAACTTCAAATACGGAACCCTTAATGAGACTTAATGTGGAAGCGTACGATGAAAACATGATGAATCAAAAAAAAGAGGAACTAATCGAATTTATAAATTCAAAAATAAAGCAATGATAGATTTAAACAATATAGATAAATCTGAGTTTACCAATCTCCCCTATTCGAAGAGAATCGAAAAACCTTGGGGATACGAAATTCACTGGGTGCCAGAAGGAAAACCTTACATGGGTAAAATAGAACATGTAAAAGCTGGAGCGAGAATGTCCCTTCAGATACACGACTCAAAACAGGAAACATGGCTTCTTATGAACGGCCGGGCAAAAGTAATTTGGGAAAATGCTGACGGCGAAATCGTTGAAACAGAATTATTGCCGGGACAAGGTTATTCATGTCAGCTAGGGCAAAAACACAGATTAGCTGGGATCACGGACTGCGACATTCTCGAAGTTTCGACACCGGAAATGGGAACGACATTGCGTCTGGAAGACGACTATAAACGACCAGACGAAACTCCAGATCAAAGAAAACTAGAGAGAAATGAATAATTTAACTGATTTAGAAGCGATTAAAAAAATCGACCCGAGGGATACATACGGCTCTACAGAACTTCTGGTAAAACAATGCGAGGAGGCCTGGAAGCAGGTAAACGAAATCGATGTTCCGGACATAACAGGAGTTGAGAATATTGTTTGCTGCGGAATGGGCGCGTCGATTTACGGAGCTCTAGTAACGAAGGCTCTGGTCGGAGAAGATATGCAGTACCCGTTCGAAACAGTAAGCGATTATAATCTCCCAAAATACGTAAACGACAAAACCCTTGTCATTCTTACCAGTTATTCGGGAACAACCGAAGAAGTTTTGTCCTGCGCCGACCAGGCGAGGGAAAAGAATGCAAAAATGATCGTTCTTACAAAAGGCGGTCCCCTTGCAGAATTCGCAAAAGAAAATAATATTCCAGCCTTTATTTTCGACGGAGCCTTAAATCCCGCGGGGATTCCAAGACTCGGAAACGGATACTCGGTTTTAGGGCTAATGGGCCTTCTTAAGAAAACCGGAATTATTAATATCGATACAAATGCGTTGCAAAAAGCGATTATTAATATTTCCAAAAAGAGAGAAGAGCTCAAAAACAAGGCAATGAGGTCGTCCAAAATGTTCTTAGACAAAATACCGATTATCATTACTGCCGAACATTTGGCCGGAAATGCTCAAATATTCCGAAATCAATTCAACGAGACAAGCAAAACTTTTTCAGCCTATTATCTAGTACCGGATCTAAACCACCACTTAATGGAAGGGCTTCAATTTCCGACAAATTCAAATTTGCACTTTATAATTATTCAATCTGATAATTATTCCCCGAAAAACAGAAAAAGGATAGATTTAACGGTCGATGTATTAAAACAAAATAGGCAGGAAGTTTTTTTCTATAAAACCGGGGGTGAAAACGTTTATGAGGACTTTTTGGAAGTTATGGTCTTTGGAAGTTATTTGACTTTATATTTAGCTTTGCTTCACGACCAAAATCCTGCTGTAAACCCCTGGGTCGATTATTTTAAAAAAGAACTCGCTAAAAAATGAGTGAACGAATAAAATCTGCCCTTATTATCGGAGACGGAGGGAGAGAACACGCTATCGGCTGGAAAATTCACCGCGATGGTAATTATAATCACCTTTATTTTGCTCCCGGAAATGGCGGAACAAATGAGATCGGAGAAAATATCGATGTAGAACCAACGGATATAGATAGGATTGTTGATTTTTCCGTGGATGCCGGTGTTGAATTAGTCGCCGTCGGGCCAGAAGCTCCGCTGGCAAAAGGCGTTGTCGATGCCCTCGATGAAGCTGGTGTAGCAGCGTTTGGTCCAAAGAGCGACGCGGCACTTCTTGAATCCAGTAAGGCTTGGGCCACACGATTTATGCGTCGACACAATATTCCCCATCCAGAAACCCACATTTTCCGTGACCCAGAAAAGGCAATCTCCCATATTAGACATTTACCCTATGAGCTCGTAGTCAAAGCGGATGGACTGGCGTCTGGCAAAGGGGTTTTTGTAACTGACACTCACGGGGAAGCAGTTGACGCGATAAAACGACTCATGATCGAAAGAGAGCTCGGGAGCGCTGGAAGAAATGTAGTTGTTCAAAAAAAAGAAAAAGGACAAGAGGTTTCTATAATGGCCTTTACGGACGGCGAAACTGTCGTTCCCCTTCTTCCTGCACAAGATCACAAGCGTATTTTTGAAGACTATGCAAAAGGACCAAATCCAAATACAGGCGGTATGGGCGCATACGCACCAGTTCCAAATCGTATTATCTCGCTCGAAATGCTCCAACAAATTCAAGGGGAGATTCTCGAACCAACGGTTAGAGGCATGCGGGAGGAAGGAAATGAATATAAAGGTGTCTTGTATGCTGGGCTTATGCTCACGCCGGAGGGCCCTAAAGTATTAGAATATAATGTTCGATTCGGTGATCCCGAAACTCAGCCGGAAATGATAATGCTCTCGTCGAATTTACCGAAAATAATGCAATCCTGTGTCGACGGGAACCTTAGAGAATCGATGGTACGTTTTAGAAACGGCTCAGCAGTTTGTGTAGTATTAGCATCCGAAGGCTATCCTGAAAATCCAATAACAGGAATCTTAATTAATGGCGTGGACCAAATCCAAAATGGAGAGATTGTTATTTTTCATGGCGGGACTCGACCGGTTAGTAATCGCAGACTAGCTACCAGTTCGGGACGGGCATTAGGAGTTACTGCATATGGTGCAACTTTGAAACAGGCAGTAGACAACACTTATTCAGCAATCGGAGAGCCCCATGGAATTTATTTTGAAGGAATGCAATACCGAAAAGACATCGGGTCAAAAGCCTTCCGAAAATAATTTAATACGAGAAAATTAATACAGAAGGATTTGAAAAATGAATTGTTCTCCTCAGGATTTTATCATCGTTAAAATCATTTTAAACGGGGTCAACGCCTTAACCGAATGAGGATTATTAGCCGGCATTAAAAGCATTTCTCCGTGTTTGAGCAAGTATGTTTCTCCTGCTACAGTAATTTCTGCCTCCCCGTCTGTCGCCAATACCAATGCGTCGTAAGGGGCAGTGTGTTCGCTTAAGCCCTGGTTTTTATCAAACGCAAAAATAGTTACCGTTCCTGTTTTTTTATTAACTATTTCTTTACTTACGACAGACCCTTCCTGATAATTAATCGATTCGTTAAGTGAAACTTTTTTCGTCATAAATCTATTTTACCACTATTTGCAACACTTGATAAATTTTTAAATTCTCCCCATAATAAATTAATGCCGCATAATCGGGTTTTTGTTGTTGATTTTAAGGATGTCGATAAACACGACATTCCCTTAGTCGGAGGAAAGGGCGCAAATTTAGGCGAAATAGCGCGTAGCGGATTTCCTGTTCCGAACGGTTTTATCGTGACATCCAAAGCTTATTACACATTTATTAAAGAAAATAACCTCGCGACTAAAATCAGACATTTACTAAATACGGTCAATTATAATAATCCAAATTCGCTAAACGAGGTGTCGTCTCATATTAAAAAATTGATTATTCACTCGCCGGTCTCTGACGAATTAAAAAACGAAATTTTCGGCTTTTACAAAAGGCTTGGTGGCGTTTTTAAAGACGCGCTTGTTGCTGCAAGATCCTCTGCAACTTCCGAAGATTTGCCCCAGGCATCGTTTGCAGGACAGCAGGAAACATTTTTAAACGTAAAGGGGGAAGCGAATTTAATATTGAAAATCCGGGAAGCATGGGCATCTCTTTTTAACGCGCGGGCGATTTTTTACAGGCACGAAAACCACTTTGACCATTTTAAAATCGGGATTGCCGTTGTTGTACAGAAAATGGTCGAATCGGAAAAATCCGGGATAATGTTTACGATCGACCCCGTAACAAACGATAAAACAAAAATAGTTGTCGAAGCAATTTTCGGCCTCGGGGAATTTATTGTTCAAGGAACAGAAACGCCAGATCATTACGAAGTTTCAAAACAGAATTTTGATATTTTAGCTAAAAATATTTCTGTCCAAACGATTTCTCTTAAAAAAGTCGGTAACCAGAACAAAACGGTAAAATTATCCTCCAGGACCGGTAAGAAACAAAAAATAAGCGAATCGGAAATTATCGAACTCGCACGTTTGGGCAAAAAACTCGAGCACCACTATTATTTCCCTCAGGATATTGAATGGGCTATCGAAAAAAATAAAATATATATCGTCCAAACGCGTCCGATCACAACAATAAAAACAAAAAAGAATGGCGAGGAAAGCCAAAAGTCGATGATGCAGGAAGAAAAACATCACGAATTAATTCTTAAGGGCAGTCCTGCGAGTCCCGGAATAAAATCCGGGCCCGCGAAAGTTCTGGCGAGTGAAAAAGAGATCGGTAAAGTCTCAACGGGCGATATTCTTATCGCAAAACAGACAAACCCCGATTATGTCCCCGCGATGAAAAAAGCAGCGGCCATCGTAACCGATGAAGGCGGCAGAACATCTCACGCAGCAATCGTTTCAAGAGAGCTCGGAATTCCGGCTGTTGTTGGTACAGAAAAAGCGACAAAAATTATAAAAAACGGGATGGTAATTACAGTTAACGGAACATCGGGAGAAATTTACAAAGGGGGATTCAAACTTGATTCTTCGTCGCAAAATGCTAAAAAACCGCAAGAATTTATAAAGACAAAAACAAAAGTGTATGTCAATCTCGCAGAGCCGGAATTTGCAAAAGAGGCAGCAACTCTTGATGTCAACGGAGTCGGGCTTTTGCGGGCGGAGTTTATGATGGCAGGGATCGGCGTCCACCCCAAAAAGATGATCAAGGACGGAAAACGCCAAGAATTTATCGACAAATTAGCAATGCAGCTCGAAATCTTTTGTTCGAGCTTTAATCCCCGTCCGGTTGTTTACCGGGCTTCGGATTTTAAGACAAACGAGTACAGGAATCTTGTCGGCGGAAAAAGTTATGAGCCGGTCGAGCCAAACCCGATGCTCGGATACAGGGGGGTTTTTCGTTACATTAATGACCCCGAAGTGTTTGAATTGGAGCTTAGCGCGATTAAAAAAGTCCGGGACAAAAAAGGTTATAAAAATCTTTGGCTCATGCTCCCATTTGTAAGGACAGTAAAAGAGCTGGTTCTGGTCAAAAAAATTATTTCATCAAACGGACTTTTTAGAGGCCCCAATTTTAAGATCTGGATGATGGTCGAAATTCCCTCCAACGTAATACTTCTCGAGAAATTTATTTACGCAGGAATCGACGGGGTGTCGATCGGTTCAAACGATTTATCGATGCTTATTTTGGGGACTGATCGCGACAACAGCGAGGTCGCCCATGAATTTAATGAACAGGACGAAGCTGTTTTATGGGCAATCGAAAATACTATAAAAACCTGCCATAAACACAATATTACCTCGTCGATTTGCGGACAGGCGCCTTCTTCGTATCCTGCGCTCGTCGAAAAATTAGTAAAATGGGGCGTAACGAGTGTTTCGGTTTCGAGGGATGCCGTCGAACATACCCGAAAAATTATATCCGAATGCGAGAAAAAAATAGTTTTATAAATAAAATATGGCAAAAATAAAACAGATTTTTGCAAACGAGATTTTTGATTCACGCGGAAACCCGACAATCGACACTACCGTAATATTGTCAGACGGCGCAACTGCCTCTGCTTCGTGTCCGAGCGGCGCGTCTATCGGAAGCTACGAAGCGGTTGAATTACGAGACCGCGATGAAAAGCGTTATCAAGGACTAGGTGTTCTTAAGGCAATCGAGAATATTCAAAATATTATTGCACCGGGCATTATCGGTCTTGACGCAGCTAAACAGCCTGAGCTAGACCGAACATTAATAGAATTGGACGGGACACAAAATAAAGGAAAACTCGGCGCAAACGCAACCTTAAGTGTCTCGATGGCCGTTTGCAAAGCTGCGGCAAAAAGCTCGGTATTACCCCTTTTTCTTTATATAAGACAGTTTGTAAAGAGGGAAAACATCGCGCTTAAAATTCCGAGTCCCCTTTTTAATCTGATAAACGGCGGAAAACACGCCGGAAATAACCTCGATTTCCAGGAATTTTTACTAATTCCGGCCACATCCAAGTCGTATACAGAAGCGCTCGAAATCGGCGTGTCGATTTATCACGAGCTGAAAAAGGTGTTAAAACAAAAAGGTCTTTCTACGCTCGTGGGAGACGAAGGAGGGTTCGGACCGAATGTCTCAAACAATATGGACGCTTTGATGCTTTTAAAGGAAACCGTCGATCAAAGTCAATACAAATTTGGTTTTGATGTTTTTTTTGGCATGGACGTTGCGGCGAACAGTTTTTATAAAAATAAGCAATATCAAATAAGAGATAAGTCTATGGCCCTTTCGTCTGACGACCTAATTTCGTATTACGAAGAACTCAACAAACAATTTAATTTTTTATATCTCGAAGACCCGCTGAGCGAAGACGATTGGGAAGGGTGGGAAAAGATTTTGTCTAGCGTTTCGCATAGCACAATTGTCGTCGGGGACGACTTAACAGTAACCAACCCTTACAGGCTTCAGATGGCAATCGATAAAAAAGCGATCAGCGGAATTATTATTAAGCCAAACCAGGTCGGGACCGTGATCGAAGCACTAGCTGTTGTCGAAGTCGCCCGCGCTGCAGGTCTTAAAATAATTGTGTCACACCGGTCCGGAGAAACAACTGACGATTTTATCGCAGATTTCGCAGTCGCGGCATCAGCAGATTTCGTAAAATTTGGTGCTCCGGCTCGTGGAGAAAGGGTTGTAAAATACAACAGGCTTTTACAAATCGAAAAACAGATTAAATCTCTTTCGGATAACCTTGGAATGAAATAATATGGGAAATTTAATATTAGTCCGCCACGGTGAGTCAGAATGGAACGCAAAAGGCTTGTGGACCGGCCTGACAGACATTTCTCTTAGCGAAAACGGCAGAATGGAAGCTAAAAGATGTGCGGATTTGTTAAAAAACAATAAAATCGACAAAGCTTATACTTCTCCCCTTTCAAGATCGAAAGAAACGCTCGGAATAATACTTCGCGAACTCGGAATTTCAGGTATCCCGACAACAGA
>JAMCZG010000033.1 GCA_023485715.1 Patescibacteria group bacterium | reverse complement strand
AAGAGGGAGCAAAAGTTTCAGGGATGCCAAAAGATTCTGTAATGACTGTTGCTTTTGAACTGGGCGGACTGGAATTTATTGCCCTAAACGGCGGTCCGGAATTTAAATTCTCGCCTGCGGTATCGTTCTTCGTAAACTGCAAAACAAAAGAGGAGGTCGATAAGCTTTGGACAAAACTCTCAGAAGACGGGGCGGTTTTAATGAAACTGGATAAATATCTGTTCAGCGAAAAATACGGTTGGGTCCAGGATAAGTTCGGCGTTTCTTGGCAATTAATGTTTTCAGGTAACGGTGATGTAAAACAGAAAATTACGCCGACTCTTATGTTTGTCCAGGAAGTGGCAGGCAAGGCCGAGGAGGCAATAGATTTTTACACGTCCGTATTCTATAACTCAAAAGTCGGCGATATCTCCCGCTACGATAAGGGCGATGAGCCAAATAAGGAAGGAGCAATAAAACATGCTTCTTTTACTCTCGAAGGCCAGGAGTTTATGGCGATGGATAGTTATCTTGAACATAATTTTACTTTTAACGAATCTATTTCTTTTGTAGTGAATTGCAAAACACAACAAGAAATTGATTACTACTGGGGAAAGCTTTCTTTTGTACCGGAATCGGAACAATGCGGATGGCTTAAAGACAAATATGGTCTATCATGGCAGATTGTCCCTACTATTTTGGACGAGATGCTCCAAGACGAGGACAATGAGAGATCTAAAAGAGTTATGCAAGCGATGCTTCAAATGAAAAAGATCGATATCGAAGCCCTAAAGAACGCCTACGAAGGGAATAATATTTCCAATTATTCATATGGATAGCAGAGCCCAAAATGAAATTAAAATCTATTTTGATAAACTCTATCAGTCCGGAGTAACTCCCTGGAAAGAACATCCGCCGGAAGAAATGTTAGAACGATTTTTAAAATATTTAAAGGAGAAAACATCGGATACAAAAGTGCTCGATATAGGATGCGGAGACGGATGGATTTCGATAAAAGTTGCGCAATTCTCGTTTGAAGTTTGGGGAATAGACAGCTCAGAAACCGCGATCGAACATGCGCGAGTGCTGGCAAAAGACAATTCTTTAGATTATAAAGCCCATTTCCAGGTAGGAGACGCTTTAAATCTTCCATATAAAAATAATAATTTTGATGCTCTTATCGACCGGGGACTATTCCATCATATACTCCCCGAAAATCGAAACGTTTATTTACAAAACATTCTTCGGGTTTTAAGGAAAAAGTCATATATATATTTGGCCGTATTCAGTGAAAAAAATTTTGAGGGCATAGGACAGCGGTTTACAAAAAAAGATATCGGTGACATTTTTGGCCAATATTTTAAGATTGTTTACTTTGACGAAGACCCCTATCCGTCCAATGCCCCGGCACATCTTATCCATCTTGTCTTTGAGAGAAAATGAATTAAAATAAAAGAAATGAAAGTTTCGGTTGTCGTTCATCCTAATTCTAAAAAAGCGAGGGTAGAAAAAGATTTATTCGGTACACTCCATGTTTATGTAAATCAGCCACCGCTCGAGGGCAAGGCCAATAAGGCAGTTATCGAATCACTAGCTAAACATTTTAATGCAAAAAAAGGGGATATTTTTCTTCTGTCCGGAATAAAATCGAAAAACAAAATTTTTGAGATCGGAATTTAACCTCTTAGTTTTCAATTTATTTATTTTTCGAAGGGAAAAACATTCCTACGGGGATTAATAAATACACGATTGTTGACCAGCCCGGAAAAACAAACGCCACAAACAAAGCCAGTAACGAAATAACCGGCAACCAAGATATTCTTCTGGTTGTTAATGCTATATGCTCTTTGTTTTCTGTTTCGATAAATTGCATTTTTATACAATATCGCCAGTTAATAAACATCAGAAAACTTAATAGTAAAAAATTACCGTTGAAGAAAATTTCGGCAAATTTATCACTTGGGAAATCGTTCATTAAAGAGGTAGAAAAAGGCATTAATACAACAAACAGAAGAATAAAAATGTTAAGCAATACTGTAACAGAATTAGTTTTTTTAACATGATGATATTGTTGACTATAATTAAGCCAGAAAAAAGCCAGTAATAAAAAACTTAAGGCAAAAGTCCAAAAATTTTGTAGTTGCGAGAAAACATATAATTTTACATCAGAATTTTCCTTTGGATTAGGCAGATTGATTGACAAGACAAGCAGTGTCATGGCAAAAGCAAAAATGCCATCGGTCAAAGCTTCTAGTCGATGCGGATGCATACTTGACTGTGAACGAAATTCTTCTTTTTCCACTATAAATTTATTGTGAGCCTACTTCAACCCCTAATGCCTCTAGCTCCTTTGGCGTGGCTACCCAACTCGGCTTTCTCAGTTTCATAAACACAAGCGGCGGAAGCGAAAGAAATGCTGTTCCAAAAAGCATGATAGCGACATATCCAAAGAAAGGAATGTTTGTAACAGTAGTAGGAAAACAACCGACGATAAAAGTAAAGGCGGTCGAAAGAAATCCGACCCCGCCGACAATCCAGATTCCGAACATGCCGCCAGGAATTTTAAATGGCCTAGGAGTTTTTGGCTGGGTAATGCGGAGGCGGATAACGGCCGCAAAAACGAGCATGTATGTAATACAAAGAAGCATAACAGTTAATGCTGAAAGAATCCAATAAGCTTGATTGACGCTTGAGGAAAAGACATAAGCCAGGGAAACGATGGTAGCAATAAACCCTTGAATTAAAAGCATTCCGGTCGGGACTCCCTGTTTATTAAGCCGTCTTGTGACAGGCGGCATATCGCCAGCCGCAGAAGTTACACCCAGTCCCAAAACCGGCCCGACCAACCAGTTAATAAGGAGCGCCAAACCGCCGACTGTTAAAAGACCCGCTATAACCGGGATTAGACTTTTTAAATGGAACGCGTCCAAAAAGACCGCAAACGCCTGCATGACTCCGGCTGCTAAATTAAGCTTATCTACCGGAACAACCCAGGCTAGCGCCAATGTTCCAAACATAGTCGCCAATAATATTATGATTGCTGCCAGCCCCATGGCTTTTGGAAAATCAATTTTAGGGTTTTTAACTTCGAGTGCATGGAACCCAGCCATTTCCATACCCGCAAATAAAAGAACTATGGTTGCCACAAAGGGAAGTGTCGAAAAATTTAAATTGGGCAAGATGCTTGTTAAATTAAAGGTGGGTAATTGCACCGGTTGACCTTGAGCGATATAAACAAGACCAAAAATTACGAGTAAAATTGAAGGAATAATCGAACCAAGCAGTACCCCGGTATTATTAAATTTGGCAGTAACCGATGATCCAAGCCAGGCAACTCCCGTGCATCCCCAAAAAGCAATCATCATTACCGAGAACATGTAGATACCATTATTAGCAAGGTCAGGATTAATAACGTAGGCAAAAGTTCCGGCAATAAAAGAAAGAACTGTTGGAAACCAAACCAAGTTGTTTGACCATTCACAAAAGATAGCAATAAATCCCGCTTTTTCACCAAAAGCTTCTTTAACCCACAGATAAACACCCCCGCCTTTGGTCCAGCCCGTTGCTAATTCTGCAGATGCAAGGGTAATAGGGATTAAAAATAATAAAGTCCCCAAAATATACCATCCGATCGATGACCAACCATAAATAGCCATCGAAGGATAATTACGGACCGAAAGAACAGCTCCGACACTAATCATGGCCAAAGAGAAAACTCCTAAAGATTTAACTTTACTACTCATTTAAATGAATCAAAATAGTTATGCATTTTTTTTAAGACAATAGACATAATATGTGCCGTTGATATTCTCGACCCCATGGGTATCGTGACCAAATCCCGGAAATTTTCGGTCGAATTTTTCAAGAGCCGTCAAGTAGCCGATGAGCGGTCCGTCAGCAGGACCAGCATTTTCACCCGGCATTAAAAGAGGAATTCCTGGCGGATAAGGAACAATACCAGTACCAAGAGTGCGGTGAGCAATTTCGCTAATGGGAAGTTGCTCAATATTATTATGAACTAATTGTTGATAAGCATGATATGGAGAGGTATCCGGACGGGGAAGTATTTCATACGCTTCTGATTGGATTTTTGTCTGATGAGTAGATTTCATTTGTACAAACATTTCGTCGGCTAAATCGCGAAGACCCATTTTTTCATACCGCTCAGGATAATTTGCAACTAAGCTTGGGATTGTTGTTCTAAGCGAAGTATTGACGTCATAATCTCTTTTAAATTCCAGCATGGCATTGAGCAAGGTTCCCCATTTCCCTTTGGTAATACCCATCGAGAATAAGAATAAAACCGTAAAGTCGGTTGTTTTTTCATTCACTATCCCTTTAGCATCCAGATAGGAGACCAAAAGCATTGCCGGAATACCTGTTTCAGCCATGGTTCCGTCGCGGTTGACTCCCGGAGTAACTACCGACACTTTAATCGGATCAAGCATAGCGTATCCGTCTTCTAAATCCCCGTATCCATGCCATGATTCATTGGGATGTAATATCCAGCAATCTGGATTAGTAGTTAATAATTCCGGATCTGCTTTGGCAAACGAAACCCTCCCGCCGGTTTTAGGATCAGTAACTTCATCCGGATTCCAGGTAGTAAAAAACCAGCCGTTTTTAGTTTCAGCCGAGAGTTCCCGATTATATTTCATAACCATTTGCCTAAAATCGACTGCTTCGCGAATTGATTCTGTCGTTAAGAGTTCGCCGGCTTCATCCATCATCGAAGCAGCCACTTCGTTTGAGGCAATCATTGGGTAAAAGGGAGAAGTCGAAGAATTCATCATAAAAGCCTCATTAAAACGATTGTGATCGATACTATTTCTGCCGTCGCGGACATGAATATATGAAGCTTGAGAAAGAGCTGCCAATAGCTTATGTGTTGATTGGGTGGTAATGACGGTGGGCGCATCGTCAGGATAATCCTCTACTTTTCCGTACATCCCGAAACGGTCAACATACATTTTGTTAAAGCGGGCATATCCGTACCAAGCCTCATCGAAATGAATTCTGTCAACGCTTTGTCCTAAAAGCTCAACCACCCGTTTGGCGCTATAACAAATACCGTCATAGGTAGAGTTAGTTACCGTTGCGTGGGTTGCTCTATGATGGCTCGCATTATGGGACAAGGGATTTTTAGCGATGAGTTCTGTTGTCGATTCTTTTGTCAACTTCTCTGGCGGAATCGGACCTATAATCCCTAAATAATTTCTAAGAGGGACTAAGTAAGTTGGAGTAGCACCGCTTATAGCCATGGCCTGTTCGACGGATTTGTGACAGTTTCGGTCGCAAAGAGCAATGTCTCCAAGCGTGATACTGGCCATATAGATCATCCTGTTAGAAGTAGAAGACCCGTTGGTAACGGTATAGCTTCTGTCGGCACCAAAAATGCGGGCGATATATTTTTCGCTTTCTCCGATTGATCCAGAATGGTCAAGAAGCGATCCGAGCTCGCCGACTGATATGGAAAGGTCTGAGCGGAAAAGATTTTCACCAAAATATTCATAGAATCCTCTACCGACGGCCGTCTTTAAGAAGGCTATTCCTCCTGTATGACCGGGCGTATGCCATGAATACTCATGAACTGTGGCAAATTTAATCAGGTCACGAGTCATCGGAGGAGCGATCGAAGTGATATACCGTTTGGCTGCCTCCTGTACCCGTCCGGCAATAAAAGGGGCTGTATCTTCGAGCATAAAAACGATTTCGCTTATCATTTCCATAATATTAATTGGTAGGACAGAAGCCGAAGAATGATCTTGCATCAGAAAAATCGGAACTTTTTTATTTCGATACCGTAAGGCGGTTATGACATCCAAAGAATTTTCCATTTCCCACTCGATCATGACGGCATCTAAAGAAGAATCGGAAACGATAATGGCTGTTGCGTCATCCGAAGAAGTTGCTTTAATAACTTCTATATTCCGCTCCATTAGTTCTTTGGCAATATTATCCACAGCCCGTCCGACGCTATTTGTTTTTTCCACTTCACCACTTGTAATAAGGACTTTAAAAGTTAACGGTCGGACAGTTCGAGTTTCCATATAAAAAGGGCTAATAATATATTAGGTTTTTTTTAATTTCGATGTCAATAGACAGTGCCCAAAAAAAACGTTATATTAAATTAAATGGATGCAAAAGATAATTCTTCGAAAAAATATCTAAGCATTGGCGCGCTGGCGCTTATCGGTTTTGCCGCTACCGACAGTCTTCGTAATTTACCTTCGATGGCTGTATATGGCTGGGCTTCAATTTTTTGGTATATTGCTGGTACAATTCTTTTTTTGATTCCGCTTTCTTTGGTTGCGGCAGAACTGGCCACAACATTGCCTGTATCAGGGGGGGTGTACACATGGATCCGCAAAGCTTTTGGAGAACATTTGGGATTTCTTGGAATATGGTGCGAATGGTCAGAGAATATCGTCTGGTTTCCCGCTATTCTTGTCTTTATCGCCGCCACCATCACCTATGCAATTGATCCTCGTCTCTCAGCAGATAATCATTTCTTGGTTATGATCATGTTAATCACGCTTTGGGGGTTGACTATTTTTAATTTATTTGGCGCTAGGTTTTCGGCTTTTTTCAGTTCTTTTGGAAGCGTAACCGGAACGATTATACCGCAAATATTATTATTTACGCTAGCTGCTGTTTATATTTTTGGTGGCAACATAATTCAGGTTCCTTTCTCGATTGGAGCTTTAATTCCGAATTTCAGCTTAAATTCACTTCCTCTCCTTTCCATTATGATCACTATGTTTGCCGGGATGGAACTAGTTGGCTATCACGCACGTGAAGTTAAAAACCCAGGGACTGATTATCCGAAAGGAATTTTATTAGCTTGTTTATTAATTTTTTCCTTGTCTATTATCGGCACAATGGCAATTGCCATTGTTGTTCCTCTTTCAAAATTAAACCTGGCAGCTGGTTTAATGGAAGCGTTTCGGGATTTTCTTTCTGTTTTTAAGCTTGATTGGTTGATGCCGATCATTGCTGTTTTGGTTGCGGTTGGATCATTGGCCACCGTCAGTACTTGGATGTTTGGACCAGCCAGAGGACTTCAAGTAGTTGCAGAGAGAGGAAATTTGCCCCGCTTGTTTCAGATTTCCAATCGTTTTGATTCGCCTTCCGGCGTCCTTATTATTCAGGCGATCTGCGGCACGGTTTTTATCCTCATGTTTTTATTTATTCCCTCTGTTAATGCGTCATATTGGATGATGTCTGCTTTAACAAGTCAAATATTAACCGTTATGTATATGCTTTGTTTTCTCTCTGTTTTAAAACTGCGTTATTCAAAACCAGAGTTACATCGTCCGTTTAAAATTCCGGGAGGAAAAATAGGGTTGTGGCTCACCTGTGGGGCCGGCCTTTTCGCTTGTCTTTTTGTCCTATTCATCGGTTTTATTCCACCGATAGGAATACCACAAACCGAATATCTTAATTATATTTTATTTATGGTTTCAGGGTTTCTTATTCTGTCGTGTCCTCCTTTTATTTTTATGGCTTTAAAGAGGAAAAGTTGGCAAAAAAAACTACAGGAAAATGCATAAAGGCAATAGCTTTGATGAAGGACTTAGAACTTGCGTGCAGGACTCCATTTTGATAACTTTTTATTGTTATGCAAAATACTCGCACTATTAAATTCTGGAATATCCCATTTTTAGTACTTCTTTTAGGAGCCTTAATCACGGTTTTTAATATAAGTGTTACTAATATTGCCCTGCCTTCAATCGCCTCGGCGCTAAACGCAAACGGAATTCAAATTCAATTTATCGCCGATGGCTTGACTATTGCGCTTGCATCTTTTGTTTTAATCATGGGGGCATTGGGAGACAGGTATGGACGTAAACTTCTGTTTTTGTTGGGTTGCGCAATAATGTTAATTGCTTGTGTTTTTTCAACCCATGCTCCGTCCGCAAATACTTTAATTTTCTGGCGGATGATAGCAGGAATTGCCACCGCTATGCTTTATCCAACAACTCTTTCTATGTTAACAACTATTTTTGAAAATCACAGACAGCGACTACTGGCAATAGGAATATGGTCGGGAATTTCTGCGGGGGGAGCCGCTGTTGCTCCAATTGTCGCGGGTCTGCTTCTAGAATATTTCCCCTGGGGAAGCGTGTTTTTTATCTCAGCCCCTTTTACCCTCCTCGCGCTGATAATAGGCTGGAAGTTTTTACCCGAATTTAAAAATGCCATTCCTATGGCGGTTGATTATATAGGAGGTGCACTAAGCGTCGTTTTTGTAGGCTCTTTACTTTTTGCTATTATTCGCTACCCTGTGAGCGGGTTTGATTTTAGGTTTTTTATTTCTCTTTTAATTTCAGCGCTTTCTCTAATATTGTTTATAGTCTATGAAAAAAAAGTGGCCAATCCACTCCTTGATCTTTCTGTTTTTAAAAACCCGCGCTTTTCCTTGGGAGCCATATCTATTACCATAGTTGCCTTTGCACAACTTGGCGTTATGTTTTTAGCCCAACAGTTTGTACAAAATGTCTTGGGGTACAACACCTTTCAAGCAGGACTTTCAGCGCTGCCGCTTTCTATTTCTGTTGTTATTGCTTCTCCTTTTAGCGCCCGATTAGATAATAAGTTTGGGAGTAAAAAAACAATTGCCGCAGGACTTCTCTTAGTAGGACTCGGGTTTTTAACAGCACTTGTTTGGACTACACACTCGCCATATTGGCAAATTTTTGTGTCTTACGCACTTATCGGAATTGGACTTGGTTTCACAATGACGCCTTCAACCAACGCCATTATGAATTCTTTGCCTAAAGATAGAGCGGGTATTGCTTCAGCGGTAAATGATGTAGCACGGGATTTTGGAAGTTCTTTAGGTATTGCTGTTAATGGAAGCATTGCTGCATTAACATATTCTAAAATCATCGATCAGTTTTATAAAAATATGCCATCTAACCAACAGGCTCTAATATCTCAAAATATTGTTAGTACTATCACTAGTTCTTTATCGGGAGCCCTGGAAGTAGCAAGGCGATATCCAGGACCCGAAGCCACTAAGTTGGTTGCTGCTGCTGGTCAAGCATTTTTAGACGGGCAATATGCCGCGATGTCGCTGTCTGTGATTTTGTGTTTTATGGGAGCTGGTGTTGTATTAATTTATATGCCCAAAAACATAAAATAGATAAATCTCTAAATCTATTTTCCATTTTTGACCTGAAGATTTCTATCCCAAAATTAACCAATAACAAAATCGTATTATTTTTTATCGAGGAGAATTATTTGCGGAGATAGAAAGACATCGTCGTGAGGATTGCCCCGCTTACCAGCCAAAGAATTCCAATAACAACCGGAAGCGCGATTACCGAACTTAACGGGTTGAATAACAAGAATAAACAAATTATCCAAAGCACCGCTCCTAATATTACTTCGCCGAAACTGCTGTTTTTAAATCCTCCGACTAGAGAAATTGTTCCCTGAATAATACCGACAAACGCGATTAAAACTACTAAGAACTCTAAGAGAATAAAACTCGAGAAAATCGGATAGCGTAAAACTATAATACCGGCTGCAATTCCCAAGATCCCTCCGAGCATTACCCAGCCCCAATTTCTTTCTTTACCGATTAATACCCGGATAATCATAATTATTCCTCGTATTAACCAATAAATGCCCAAAAGCTGAACTAGAAGAAAAACTGTAATGTCTGTCGAAAAAAGAAGAAGAAGTCCTAAGATTAACTGGAAAACACCTTCGAGGAAGAAAATCCACCATTCGGAAGATTTTTTGGACAGGTTTTTTGCCATATATAATTATCAAACACTAATAAAACTACTTTGTCAAGTACCTTTTTATAAATCGGTTGTTCGGCAAAAATTTTGAAGCTAAAGCGATAATTAAGCCCAAAAAACTTATTCCGATCGATATTTTTTTAAGAGAGAGTGTCAGTATTTTATACAGCTCTGCTGCGGCTTTGGCATCGATTTCTCCTGCCATTTTTACAAAATAATTTTCTCCGATCTGAACCAGAAAAAAGAGAATCGCAGATGAGGCCACTATTCCAAAACCCACCCAAAAAGCAAATTTCAGGCGTTTCAGAGAAGAAAAAATCGCGCCAATAGTTAATAAAATTAAAACTGCCGGCAAAACGATGCCGAGGATAGAAATAAGACTGAGGATATTTCGAAAATAAGCTAATTTTTCGGATTTAAAAAGTGTAACCTGCGGTTCGACCGGAACATTATTAAAGATTGTTATTCCTTTCTGGTTAAGATTATTTTTGAGTTTATTAACGGCGTCTGAAAAATCCAAAACTACTTCTCCTTGATTATTAACACTTATGTCACCTCGACCGGTTATAATTCCGATGATTCGGGGATGGGCTGTTCTTAAAATCCTCTCCCAAACATTATTGAAAACGTCCGATGTTAAAATAATTTTACTTTCTTCTGTAATAAAACTTTTAAGTTCGAGTGTCAAAGCCGGGGCTAAAAATTTTGCTTTGTCAGGAAGCGCTTCTCTGATTCTATTTTCTGCGTCAATATTTTCAAAAAAATTTTTACTTACATTCTTAGATAATGATTCAACAATATAGGCGTTTTTGCTGATTGGGCTTAGAGTTTTGACAAATTGGTCTGTGTTAAAAATCGAAAATCTTAACCAGAAAAAAATTACCGATATGGGGATCAAAAGCAATGCTAGAATAAGTAACACCCACGAGAATGCCGATCTTAAAGACCAAATATCAATTTTTAAATAATGATTACTAACCACAGTCTATATTCAGTTTAGCCAGTTATGAAAAAATTGCAAGGCCACGATATAAAAATATTAATCCAAAAATAAAGAATAATACGGCGATTATGTATTTACCATACTTAAGGAGAAAATTATTTACTTTTGCCAATACTCTATTTGCGACAACCGGAAAAAGAAGATACATAAGTATTGGAAACGTTATCGGAAGAGTAAAAAAGAATAAATTCATGCACAAAAGAAAAAATTTTACGATTTGTGTAATTCCTTCTGCAATAGCGACTTCTTTAGCTGCGGTAAGGTTTAGAAAAAGAGCGTCAAAATTTGTAATACTTACGATTATTCCGAAAAGAAACCATTTTAATATTTTTTTTCCTGACTCATCTTCGCGAGGATGAGTTTTTCTTTCTTTTGAAAAGAAAGATTTTATCGCAAATAAAATAAAAAATGCGCCGATTAATAAATCGACCATATAAGAAGGTTCGCTGTGCTTGTCTCCCATCAGTGCTTTTTGCCCCAAATTATATCCGAGTATAGTCACAAAAATACCGATGATCAAAGACCCGATAAAAAATGCTATTATTTTTTCTTTTGAATGAGATTTTGCGGAAAGAAGGACAACTGTTATAGCTAGAATAATAGGACTAAGGGTAGATGCGAGATCGAGAGGAAGAATCAATGCTAAAATCCCCAACATAATAAATATTATAACAAAAAATATAGTCTATTAAATTAATCGACTTGACTTTTTTTCCTGCTGGTCTACTATAAATATATGGACCAGGTAAGTCAAAACCCGCCCCTTCAACAAAAAACTACATTTCTAAAATCAAAATTGTTTATATATATCGCCGCAGGAATCGGGGGACTTATTATTTTATTCTTATTGCTCTTTTTTTTAGCCGGTAAATCCCGTGCCGCAACGATTTCAGGGTTTATTAATTACACCGCGTTAAAACCCGACCCGGGAGACAGAGGGCAAGTGCAGATAAAATACCGTAAATATAAAAGCACAGGCGATTATACTATTGTATATGCTTCTGCTTTGGCGCAAGAATCCCCTTGGACATGGAATGGTGCTGTTTCCGGACAACCCTACGAGATTATCGCGGATTTAGAGGTGGACGGACAATTAGTTACAACATCAGAACCCCTTATCGTTACTGCACCCGCCAAAAATCAAGAACTCGATCTACGAGTAACCTGGCACGACTTACCCGAATCAGTAGTAAAAGAACAAACTACTTATATTAAAGGCACGGTTTTCATAAACGGATATATTCCGCCTTCCAGCACACTTCTTATCGAGGCAAAAATGCCGACTGACCAGGATTTTCAGACAGTTGTAACAACGACAAATGTTACTTCAAAAAACGAATGGAAATGGGATAAAACAGTACCGTTAAAAGATTATTTGATTAAAGCTGTTCTGATGCAAGGACCAACAACGCTTGCGACAAGCGAGACAGTAACCGCGGCCGGCGGCGATATCGAGATAGATTTTACCCTTAACTCCACGGCTGTACCAATCAATAATACTTCTGTTTTACCTTCTCCTAAGAGCTCTGTTGCGCCGACTTTACAACCGACTACCGGACGTATTACGGGGACTGTGTTTGTGAACGGACCAGAACAAGAGAATACGAGCCTACTCATGTTATGGAGACTACCAGGAGATAAAGATTATAAAGTGATTACGCGCATTAATAATCCTTCTCATAACGGCCAGGCATGGAATTGGGATAATTTAACGATCGGCAAGCGGTTTGAAATAACAGCAGCCTTACAGGTAAATGAACAAAACACCGCGTCCACACAGTTTCAAGTTGTCACAGTACCCGCCCAAAATATTAATTTTACTCTTAATACAGGCGTGTTTATTCCCACCCCAAGCGGGAACGTTATTGTTAATGCGTGTAATAGTCTCGGGAATAATCAATATAATGCTGTGATTTCGTTTCCACAACAATCATCAGCGGGTAATTATTGGATCCAAGTCGGAAGAAGTACGGCGGCGGCAGACGTCTATAATAGTAAAGTACAAGCCAATAATAATCCTCAAATAACAGTTCAGATCGACGGAAATAGGTCCTATTACGCGCAATACGCATATTCACTTTGCAGAAATTGTAACGAAGACGCAAATTTTTCAAACTTTTCTCAGTCAACCGCTTTTTCTTGCGGCGGGGGACCTAGTTACACAGGATATGTGTGTAATACGTCATCTTATACTTGTGAATTAACAACACAAAACAACCCGCCTTATCCTTTTAACAACACGGGGCTTACCCAATGCCAGCAAAATTGTCGTCGCGCTCCTACTTCAACCCCTCAACCCACAGCTACTGCCACACCTTTACCCACAGCCACCCCTACCCCAACACCCAAGATTGCCTACTGTAACCAATCTTGTGGCAGTAGCGGATACGATTGTGATAATGGACTAACATGTGTACCTGGAGAAAGTTTGGGCTCCAGCGTGTGTCGACACCCGGATTGCCCATCGGAAGAAAACTGCAATTGCCCTTTTCAATAGATATTGAATCAAACTTCTACGTAAAATATATTTGACATTATGTTAAATATATAATACTATAAAAGCGATGAACGTTAAAAGATACAAACAAATTAGAATTGCAGTTGCGCTTTTCGTCGGCTTTATCGTTTCCATCGCCGCAGTCCAAGACAGTTATATACTGGCCTTTTTCGGAGTGATAACAGGCATGATATTTCTTGTTCTTGTAAGGTCGAAAACAAAAATTAAAATCGACGAACGCGAAAAAACGATCCGGGAAAAAGCCGCCCAGATGACTTATGCGATTTTTGCTCCCACTATAGGCATCGGTGCATTCCTGTTGCTGATTCTTTCTTATGGAAAAATCTCTGTTTTTTCCAAGGGGGATTTTACTTACCTGGAATCATTGGGAATGATCTTTGCCTATTTAACTCTCTTCCTGATAACTTTGTACGCTATCTCCTATTATTTTTTTAATCGAAAATACGGGGGCGGCGGGAATGAAGAATAAAATAAAAGTTTTCAGGGCAATGCACGATTTGACACAAGAGCAATTGGCAGAAAAATTGGACGTATCAAGACAAACTATAATCGCGATCGAAAGCAATCGATATTTACCGTCTTTAGGTCTGGCTTTTAAAATCGCCAATCTTTTTAAAGTAAAAGTCGAAGATGTTTTTGTTAACGGGAATTAAAGCATGAAACAAAAAATTTTTTTTATTTTGGCCATCGCCTTCAGTATTATTCTCTTATTTTTTGTCATTACTTGCACTTGGATCGGTTACGAGGTTAAAGACGAATGTAAACAAGCAAAACGGCAGTACGGCGGAGACTGTGTTGAGGCACTTATCACACTTTTGGACGATGAAAAAAACAGTCCCCGCTCGAGAAATTCTGCTATTTGGGCATTGGGACAGTTGGGAGACAAAAGAGCTCTGCCTATTCTACAAAAATACTATACGGGAAAAATTCCAAACAGAGAACCATTCGACAAAACAATCAGCCAATACGAGCTTAAAAAAGCGGTAAACTTGGCTTCCGGCGGTTATAATATGACTGCTGTTTTTTGGAGATATAACATAGATTAATGTCAAACTTTTTGACATCATAATCCCCAAGATGCGATAATCAACGCATGAAACTCTATAAAACTAAAAGAAAAACTAAAGACATGACAAGCTTCAGCGACAAAGAATGGTCGCTGGCAGATACTATTCATTTTGGAAGCCCCGGTGGATGGGATGAAGAAAGTTGTTATATAAGGGCGGTTGACGAAGGGAAAATTGTCGGAATGATACATTATATTCTAAAAGCCGGGGTATTAGAAATAGCCACACTAATCGTTTCTCATAAATATAGAAATCGAGGAATTGGCAGGAGCTTAATCGAAAAAGTAGAAAATATTGGGAAAAAGAAAGGTATTCATAAATTATTCCTGCTCACAGGAAAAGGCTGGAAAGAAGTTGATTTTTATAAGAAAATGGGGTTTATACAAACCGGCGAATTAAAAAAACATCATCTTAAACGGGATTGGCTGGAATTAAGTAAGTTTATCGAATAAATATAGTTATTTTGCACAGTTTGGCCAAATTCCTAAACGGTTTTGGGACACCATAAAACAAGCTGTGCGGATAGATTCTTCTGGATT
>JAMCZG010000027.1 GCA_023485715.1 Patescibacteria group bacterium | reverse complement strand
TTAAACGCTTCCGTTGTTAACATGTGGACTTCGTCGATAATATAAACTTTTTTTGTGGCCGAAACCGGAAGAAGTCGTATTTTTTCCCGGAGATCCCGTATTTCGTCGATTCCGCGGTTTGAAGCTCCGTCGATTTCCAAAACATCCAAATTAGTTCCGTTTGTTATAGAAACACACTGATTACATTTATTACACGGCTCAATCGAGGATTTTGATTTTTTTTCACAGTTCAGAACTTTTGCGACGATTCTCGCTGTCGATGTCTTCCCAAGGCCCCGCGGTCCGCTAAAAAGAAACGCGTGTGGATTATCTTTTCCTGAGAGAACAGAATAAAGTTTATTTCTAATTTCTTCGCTATCGAGCTCTTCGATAGTTTGCGGCCGATAAGTTCTATAAAAAACCATAAGTTATTCTTCGTGGTGAATCCCAAGAAGGTGCAATACTCCGTGATTTACGAGTTCCTCGATTTTATCGTCAACCAGTTTCTGCTCCTTCGATGCCTCTTCGATAACTTCCGGATAGGAAACTACTACGTCTCCGAGCCACAAAACATCTGTCGGCATCGAAGACGATTCACCTTCGCTCAAACAAAAAGATAAAACGTTAGTTGTTTTGTCTTTCCCTTTATATTTTTTGTTGAGCGATTTCATCTTCCTGTCCCCGACTATCGCAACCGATACCTCGGCAGGACCCAAAACGTTGTTTTCTTTGAGCAGTTTTTTAACAGCGCGGGTTATTCTTTTACGATTGACTTTATATCTACTCTCGACAAATATAGAAACTTTGATGTTGTCCATATTAGATCATTTTATTTGCGGCGATTCTCGCTCTTCGCTTTTCTTCCTGCTTCATTTTGCGCGCGAGGGAAGGCTTTAAGTAAAACTGTCGGTTTTTTGCTTCTTGTATAATTCCCTCTGCCATAACTTTCCGCGAAAATTTGCGGATTAATGCGTCATCGCTGTCTCCGGGCATCTTTTTAACTACTACCATAAAAAACACCTCCTTATAAAATTTTAAATAAATTTGCGGGGAGGAGCAAAATTTTCGCTGTTCGCATTTTGCACCTTCGAAATTATCATTATCGATTTCAATTGCGGGACAAGAAAATTTTAGTGCCGACCTCAGCAAATTTAGTATGATAATTGTACCTCAAACTACGATTTGTGTAAATACCAATTTAATCCTATAATTTTGCAGTCTTTCCGATCGGTGCCAACAGATGGATATGCAAATGGTCTATTACTTGCGCTCCTCCCCCGTTTATCCCTAACCTATATCCTTTTCCTTCCAGTTTTTGGTCTGTGATTATTTTTTGTATAACTTCTCGGAGTTTCAAAGAGAGTGCTTCGTTTTTGAATTCTAAAAAATCGCTTATATGCTCTTTTGGGACGATTAAAAAGTGGATCGGTCGAGCTGGATGGATGTCGGGAAACACCATTACGTCTTTATCTTCATATGTAAATTCTTTTGGGATTTCGTGGTTTGCAAATTTGCAAAAAAGACAACCGTTCATAATTCTTTTAGTACTTTTACTATATCATCAAGGCTCAATTTTGTAGGCCTCATGTTGGGGTTTTTTGTCGTACCGTTCAATAACATTTTGCCCGAAACGTGCAAATACCAGGTTGCTTCCGGGTCCATTTTTTTTAATTTTTCGTAAGCAAGCGTTAGATCTATGCCTTTATCTTCGGGTGTTTTAGGGGGCAGTGTTTTTATTCGGACGTATCCCTTTCTCGGATCCTTTCTGACAACCAAAACATATCCCATCCGTTGGGCGAGTTTTAGCACGGAATCGTTGAGTGTTTCAAATCCGATCGCCTTACCAAAACTTGTTTGGAATTCACTTCCGTTTTTTTCGATTTCTTTTTCTGCCCAAACCCTGTTTTCGAAATTAGCAAGGACAGCGTCTAATGCCTTTATCCCGAAATCAAGATAATAATCATCGGAATCGGGTTTTGAAAGTTTTAATCCTTCTAAAATCTCCGATAGTGTAAATTCCTGGTTGTCTTCGACCGCGTCTTTCCAAAAAACTTCTCTGAAATGATCGATTTCGACAACTATTTTTACCATTCTGTCGATCGCGGCGATCTTATCTTTAATCCTCTCCGAAACTTCTCCGATAAATTCGGGATTTTTATTTTTAATAAATTCCCAAGACAAACTCGCGGCGCTTACATTTTGATCTTTTATTTGGTGATGGTCTAAAGCCCCCAACCCCGTATCGACGTGAATAATTTCATCTGTTCCGTTTTTTTCGATCGGATCGTTTGTGTTCACATTATTGAGTTTTTCCCCCGCTTGTACGTATTTAACCTGCGCCGTATCCCAACCTGGTAAAAATTTCCTGATTAACCAGACAGACGTTATCGCGTCCAGATCGGGAGAGGTATGTGTTACAACAATTTTCATGGAATCTAGTATACCTTTTTTTCGTTCGAAAAAGAAGTCGCTTTTTCATTTTTCAGATGAACTGAAGTCTCAAAGAGAAGGGTTGACTATTCAGTTGCGGGACAACTGAAAGCCGACGGCAATTAATACAAAAATTCAACATAAACTTTACAGTCGGCTTTCATTTAGCGAATGTGTTTGCTTTTCAATTTTTGATGAAGACTAATGAGCGTGTTCCCGCAACTGCGATAGGCAACCCTAATCCCTTCCCTCTTGACAAACTCCCCAGAATGTCACACTATATTTGTATGGATCCGAAAAAACCGTCCGAGCTCGATCCTAAGCTAAAAGAGGCATACGACAGAGTGATGGGGACAGCAACTCCGGCTCCCCAAACACCCCAGCCCGTGGTTTCCCAACCGGCTGCTCCGCAGGTTTTCACTCCTTCGGGAGCTTCAAAACCTCAAGTCTCCAATGTTTCTTCTGCTCCCCAGACCACAATGGTTAATTCTCCGTCCAGTACCAGTGCTTCCAGTACTTTTGTATCTAAACCCGGTAATGCCAAATCCGGAGGATTTTCGCCGGTCCTTATAATATTCGGGCTTTTGATTTTCTTTGTGGTCTATGCTCTTTTCTGGGTGAAGTTTTTCGGAATTTCGATCCCCTTTTTACCCCAGTAGATTTTAAATTGTTTTGATTTTTTCCAAAACCTCGTCGTAATCTAATAATATTTTCTCTTCACTTATTCTTTCTTTATATTCGATTTTATCTCCTGATTTTTCCGAGACAACGAGTCGAACTGGAATTCCGATTAAATCCGCGTCCGTAAATTTTTCTCCAGGACTAACGTCCCTGTCATCGTATAAAACTTCTACCCCATCTTTTTCGAGTTTTTCGTAAACTTTGTCCGCGTTTTTTCCGATACTGATTAAGTGAACTTGAAACGGCGCCACAACACTTGGCCAGATTATTCCTTTTCCGTCGTGAAACATTTCGGCCAGTGTTCCCATTAAACGTGTCAATCCAATACCATAACTTGCAAAATGCGCAAGTTGCTCTTTTCCTTTTTCATCCATGAAATGCACGTTCATTTTTTTGCTATAAAAAGTTCCGAATTTAAAAATATTTCCTACTTCTATCGAATTTCCAGATTTTATTATATCCCCACATTTGGGGCACCTGTCATTTTCTTGAACCGTTGCAATTTCCTTGTTTTGGCAAAAATCACACTTTTCACAATAAAAAATTTTGTCTTCACCAGTTTCGCAAAGAACTTGGAATTCATGCGTATGTTCATCTGTAAAAACTCCGCCGGCAGCTTCTACAATTTTTGCATCTAGATTTAATTTTTTGAAAATTTTTATGTACGAATCCGCAACCTCCCAATAATATTTATCCAAATTTTCTACGGACGTATGAAGACTATACAGATCTTTCATCAAAAATTCCCTACCTCTCAAAAGTCCAGATTTTGCCCTGGGTTCATTTCGAAATTTTGTGGAAAAATGATAAATTTTTATCGGAAAGTCTTTATAGGCAAACGCGTGTTTTCTTATTAAATCTAAAACTATTTCCTCATGAGTGAACGAAAGCGCAAATTCCTTATCGTCCTTTTTAAATTGATACATCACTTCTTTTGCAGTTTCCCACCGGCCTGTCTCGTTCCAAACATCTTTGGGATGTAAAAGGGGCATTAACATTTCTTGCGCGCCGGTTTTATTAATTTCTTCCCTTATTATCTGCTCGATTTTTTTTACAACCCGAAAACCAAGAGGCAATAATGTGTACGAACCCGACATTAATTGATCGACAAATCCGCCTTTTATAAGAAATTTTGCGTTAGTTGATAAATCCTCTTTTAATTCCGACTTTGTCGCTCTTCCAAAGAGATTGCTGTATCTCATTTTTTCAGTATATCATTACTTTTTTTTAATAACAATTCCTTATTAAGTTTCTATATAGTATAATTTCTGTTCTATGGCAATCCCCGAAAGAAAAACATCAGAAAGTTTTGCTGTAATGCCCGGTGGAATAAAAGGCGATGTGGCGTTAAGAATAATTAAAAATGCCGAAAAAACAGGAAAAACCATCGAATGTCTTTTCGATCATGGCATCACAGCAACAAGAAATCCGCGTCTGCACAGAAAGCATAATATACCAAATCGAAGAAGAGTCCTTATAGACGATATGAACAGAGCAGAAATAGTTATAGTAAGAGAATAACGCATTCTTTCCTATTGACTTGTTTTTGACTCTATGATATTAGGATAATATGCGCGCCTTAAGCGAAACAGCTAGACATATCGGACAATCAGTTCTTCAAAAAGTAGATAGATTTGTCTCACCTCCTCCCACGGAGCAAGCAATAAGAGATGCCAGAAGAATTATTTTTACACAAACCGTACTTCCGGAAGATATAGTCCAAAGAAGAATTCAGCTTATAGACCAGGTGTCACGCACAACATCTTTGTCTGGTTCATCCCTTTTTGACCTCTCGTCTACTATAGAAAGAGTAAATCGCATGCCTGATCAAGAGCTTATTCCCGGAATTTATCAGGAATCTGCAAGGATTTTGAAAGCTGCAACAAAACGAACTCCCCTTCCTTAAATGTTTGTTATAATCAAATTGTTAAAATAAAAATGAAAATATATTTTTTAGGTACAAACGGATGGTACGACAGCGAAACCGGATATACCCTGTGTACGTTGATTGATTGTAAAGATTATTACATCATTTTAGATGCCGGAAACGGTATTTATAAACTCGATGAATATATAAAAGAAGATAAACCGATTTATCTTTTTATAAGCCACGTACACATCGATCATATTTCAGGCCTCCATGTTTTAGACAAATTTAATTTTAAACAAGGATTAGATATTTATGTCCCGGCGGAAAAAAGAAAGGCGCTCGAAGTTTTTAAAAATTCTCCATACACTAAAAGTTTTAAAAAATTTAATTACAGAGTAGACATTCATGATGTTATAGAAGGAGAAAATAAAATGCCGTTTGAATTTCTCTCCAAAAAACTTCTTCATACAGACGAAAGTTTCGGATACAGATTCTTGCTTGACGCAAAAACAATAACTTATTCAACGGATACAAGTATCTGCGAAAACGATTTGGAACTTTCAAAAAATGCTGATTTATTAATCCACGAATGCACATATAAACCCGGCCTTCCACCGAGTAACTGGGGACATTCAACCCCAAATCAGGTCGCAAAAATGGCAAAAGACGCAAATGTAAAAAAACTAGTCCTCACCCATTTTGCCGCAGATTTATATCCAGAACTTAAATTGCGCGACGAGGCGGAAAAAATAGCAAAGGATATTTTTAAAAACACAGTTGCTGCAAAAGATGGCCTAACGATTGAACTTTCTTGACGTAATTCATTTTTTCTGGTAAAAATATCTAAATTATGGCGATATCAGAAAGGGACAGGGAAATTCCTCCGCAACAAAAAGAAACAAAAGCTCAAAGAATACAAAGACACGCCAGAGGAGATATAAGACCGGATGAAGTTGAAACAGAAAAAGCATACAGATTCGGAGCTTTATTGAATCACCAAATGTCTGGATTAGGCGGATCTACGTTTGGTATTCTGAATTTATTAGGGGATGGATTTGCCCGAGACTTGGAAGTATTAGAAGGAATATCTAATGAGTCAATCGCTATGGGGATGCAAAGAAGGGCCCAGCAAACAATCGAAGCTCAAGAAGAAAAACAAAATTCTACATCAGGTAATGGAACTCCCAGGCGGCGCTTCCTTTTCTGGAAAAAGTAAAACAGCTTCCTCCCCCACTTTAACCGCCATTATCATTCCCTGGCTTTCTACTCCCATTAAAGTCCGTGGCTCAAGATTAATAATAAACGGGCATTCTTTTCCGATTAAATCTTCCGGGTTGTATTCTTTCGCAATACCCGAAACGATTTGCCTTTTTTCCGTACCGAAATCAACTTCTAATTTTAAAAGTTTTTCTGAACCTTCAATTTTTTCGGCCGAAATTATTTTCCCGATCTTTATTTCTAATTTCGTAAAATCATCGATTGTTGTCATGTTATTTTATGAACATCCATGTATTCTGTGTATCGTGAGTAGTCCGATCCCAAAAGTTTTGCGATTAAAGCGATCGACAAATCCGCTGTTTTATGATCGATATCCCGGATCGGATTATATTCTACAATATCCAACCCGATAACGTTACAATGCCGGCCGATATATTTTGCGATCGCGACTATTTCGCGGTATGTTAATCCCCCATCGTTTGCGATTCCGACGCCTGGCGCATAAACATTGTCTATAACGTCTAAATCTAGACTTACCCAAATATTCTTAACCCTTGCTTGCAGTTTATCGATCATCTCAAACAACGGGCTTAAACCATGGGCCAGGACATCTGTTATATCAAAACTTTTTATATTTTCTTTTTTTATAAGCTCTTCCTCTGCCAGGTCTAAATCTTTTGCCCCGATTAAAAGAAGGTTATCTTTTTTTATTTTAGGTCCGGCTGCATAAATATTTATTAATTCTAATATAAAAGCAGCCAAAAGTACTGCAAGCGACATCCCGTGAATATTTCCGGTCGTTGTAGTTTTATCTGTATTTAAATCTCCGTGTGTATCAAGGTAAATAAGCCCCAAGTCACCTTGGAAAAATTTTGACGCGCCCGAAACAGTTCCGATACTCATCGAATGGTCCCCGCCTAGCGCGACTATTTTTTCTTTTTTTTGTAAAAGCTTATCTACTGCTTTTGCCGTTTGGTCGGAAACTTTGGATATCTCCTTTAAATATTTAAGTTTTGTGTTCCCGGGATTTATATTTTTCGAAAAATTACAGTCGATGTTACCAAAGTCATTTACTCTGATTCCGACTCCTTCCAGTCTCTCGATTATTTTTTCGTATCTTAATGCGTTTGGCCCCATATCTACGCCGATTCTTTGTGTACCTAAATCTAATGGAATTCCGATAACAGTAGCGTTTTTATAATGTGGTCTCATATCATGGGCTAAAAAATATTCCGCCGGTAAAAATCTTAGTGATATCTTTTATCGTCACAAGAATTATTAAAGCAAGAAGAATCGCCATGCCCACGGCGTGCGCGTAACCTTCGTATTTTGCCGGAACCTTCCGGCCTGTTAATCCTTCGATCACGATAAAAAGAAGCCTTCCTCCGTCTAATGCAGGGAACGGCAATATATTGAAAAACGCGAGTGAGATCGAAAGAAGTCCGGCGAGATTTAAAAATTGCAACACTTTTTCTTTAAACTCCGGTATCTGATTTATCGTACCGACTAGCGAATATATTCCGACCGGACCCGAAACGCTTTCGCTTAACGGCGCTGCGGTTTTTTCTTTTATCGAAACGCTTATTAATTTGCCCATAACGTCAAAGTTATAAGCCAATAAATTTACAGGATGTGTAATTCCCGAAAATATTTTTTGCGCTGGTGTTTCGTAAAATAAAGTCGCGGTCGAAACCGGAAAAAATCCTACCCCGATTGGCCCCTCATTTTTTGGAATAACAGTACGCGGAACAATCGTCGCCTCTGAAACTTTTTTTGTTTTTTCGTCTTGCCATTCCAGGGTAATTTCTTTTCCCTTGTTTTGATTAACTATTTCTAAAAATTTATTTGTATCGCCTACCTTTACTCCGTTTATCGAGATCACTTTTGAGTATTGTGTAATTCCCGCTTTTTCAGCCGGAGAGTTTTTCGAAACCTCGCTTATAAAAATTTCTGACTTATTGTACTGGTTTACCAAAAAAAATTTATGATCCGAAAGAAGCGGTAAATCGGTTTTAAAATTGGATATGAAAAGAAAAATGTAAAATATAAAAGCAGCCAAAAGTGTATTCATTACAACTCCGGCCAAAACGACAGACGCCCTCTGCCAAATGGGGCGTGCAAAAAATGCCCTACTGGTATTTTTAATTTTTAGCTTTTCGGTTTGAACTTTTAATTTTCCTGAACCCGCTTCGTCCTCTCCGAAAAGCTTTACAAACCCACCGAGCAAAAGCCAGTTTATCGAATAAACAGTCTCCCCTTTTTTAATCCCGAAAATTCTCGGAGGAATCCCGAATCCAAATTCTTCGACTTTTATTTTTAATTTTTTCGCGACCAAAAAATGTCCCAATTCATGGATTAAAACCAATGCCGAAAGAAGGACTAAAAAGATTAATATATTGATTACCATAGAAAGTATTATAGCAAAAAACGACCTTGTTTTATTTGACAAATAAACAAATTGGGAGTAATATTCAAGATTATTCATATGATTCCTCAAGAGTCTGACAGGCGTGGAGTTAGTTTGGTGGTCGGTGAACCCCAAAAGGATTGTAAATTAGTTCCGCTAAGAGTCGGTATTGTTGACGTAATGCAGGGATACGAAGACAGCGACCCAGAAGTCCGAAGCGGAAATTGTGTTGTTACAAATACCGATTTTGCCCAAGGCAAAGAAAACCACGAACCCTTCTTTGCGATGAGATATCCTTATCATAATGTACCAATTAATGAGTTGCCTCTTAGGGCTTTTGCCACAAACGGGACAGCACTTGCGATAATAGACACGGACTCTAAGCAGATTGCGATGATGCCCTACAATGAATATCCTTATATGGAAAAGTTAGTCTGTGAACCTCAAGTTGTTTCGGAAGGAAGGCGGAAATACTGGACGTTTAACGGAGGGATGGAGGACGCGATGGCTCAGTTTGCTTGGAGCAAGTATACTTTCGTCAGAGCCCATCCTTGCGCGAATTTACAAAGTAAGCCCAAAGAAAGTGAACCTGTCGACAGAGGTTTTGTTGTTTATGAGTCCGAAGAAAAACTAACTTTGTGTCAAGTCAACGACATTATTGACGGAAGACAACAAAAATAAATTAAATCTGCATTAATTCTGTTTCTTTTTTCTCCCCCATCGATTTTATTTCTGACATCATTTCATCGGTCAGTTTTTGGATTTCCTTTTCCAGATGCAGCATATCGTCTTCTGCGATCGTTTTATCGTTATACTGTTTTTTAATATCGTTCATCACTTCGTGTCGGACTTGCCGCACCATTATCCTTCCGTTTTCGAGCTTTTGTCCCATTAAATGGATTAATTCTTTTCTTCTTTCTTCTGATAATGGCGGAATCGAAATCCGAATAACCTGTCCGTCGTTCACGGGAGTTAATCCCACATTTGCCTCCATAATCCCTTTATTGATTTCTCCGATGATCGATCCGTCGAAAGGGCTTATAACTAAAGTCTGAGTGTCAGATGCAACAACCGTCGCAAGCTCCATTACTTTGAGCTTTTGGGTTCCGCCGTAAGCGCCGATAACAATATTTTCAACAAGGGATGGCATAGCGCGGCCCGTTCTAACAGTTGAAAGGTCGTTTTTTAAGACCTCGAGGACTTTTTGCATTTTAGCCCTTGCTTCCGAAATTAATTGATCCATCTATATCTCAAATCGCTGAAATTCTTTTATTACAATATTTTCTCCGACTTTGCCGATCATCTCTTTAATTAAATCCTGAATCGTTCGCCCGTTATCTCTAATATACTCTTGTTTTAGAAGCGTTTCAACATTTTTGGGGGTCATCGCCGCGATCTGCATCGCAACTTCGTGGGCTAAATTTTTAAATTCGTCAGTTCTCGCAACAAAATCGGTCTCGCAAAGAACCGACACCAATACCCCGACCTTTCCGTTCTGATGAATATAGGATTCCACTAGTCCAGCGCCGGTTTTTCGCTCGGCCTTTTTTTCGGCTTTTTCGATCCCGTGTTTTCTAAGCCACCCGATCGCATCCTTATAATCCTTTGATTCCTCGAGGGCTTTTCTGCAGTCTGCGATCGAAGCCTGGGTTTCTTCCCGTAATTGTTTAATTTCTTCGATTGAAGCTTTCATTTTATTTTTTAGTCTTTTTAGATTTAGCTTTTATTTCTTTTTTAACAGGTTTTTCTTTTTTCTGAACCTTTGGTTGAACTTCTTTTTCCGGCTCTTTTTCTTCAGCGTTCTCTTCTTTCTTCTCCGGGTTGTTTTTCCCTTCGATCCAATTATCGATTATATGCGAAACGATAAGCTCGATGGAGCCGACCGCGTCGTCGTTTGCCGGAACCGGATAGTCCACAACCAGAGGATCTGCATTTGTGTCGACGATTCCGACTGTTTGAACCCCCATTTTTAAGGCCTCTTTAACTGCTAAGTCTTCCAAATGGGTATCTACAATAAACAAAGCGTCCGGAATTTTTTTTAGATCTGCTACTCCGCCGTAAAAACTTTCGAGTTTCCCTCTCTCCTTATCGAAAAGCCCGATTTCTTTTTTTGTATATTTAGCTTTACTTTCGGGATTTTGAAGAAGCGCTGTTGTTTCTTTTAATTTTTTAAAGTTTTTTGTGACCTCGGAAAAATTAGTTAAAATTCCGCCGATCCAGCGGTTTGTGATATAAAAAATATTATTTTCCAGTTCTTTTTTTACAGAATCTTTTGCGCGTTTTACTTCTTTTTCGACGATTGCGCGGGCCTGCCTTTTTGTGCCGACAACAATAAGCGTACCGTTTTTTGAAGCCAGATCACGGATAAAAGCAGCAGCCTCATCAAGTCCTTCTTTTGTTTTTTCCAAATTTATAATGTGGATATTGTCGCGGGCTTCGAATATAAATTCGCGCGCTTTTGGATTTTGGCGCGTGACCTCGTGTCCAAAATGACATCCTGCCTCTAAAAGTTGCTCGAGTGTTACTTGCTTCATAATCCTTTTTTCCTCCACTCTTCTTCGAATTTTTAAATTCGAGGATTAAAAATTAAGAGTGTGTGTAATACTTGCCATTATAGCAAAATAAATCTAAATTCACAAGCGAGAAATTTACTTTTTCGAAGGAATTGATGACAAAGAAAGTGAGTGAACAAAATTTTTGAGAGGGAGACTGTCCGTTTGCGAGTGAACTGAAAATCGACGTTTAATTTTCTATAAATATTGTTTTGGTTCTGGTGTCGATTTTCACTTAGCGAAGTTGAGAAATTTATAATTTGACTATAACTGCTGAGCGTCACTCGCAACACGCGGCAGTTTCCCGAAGTTTAGTTGACAAAGAAACACGTTAAAAGATACGATAAACAAAGAAAAAAATGAAAAAAACCGAAAAAGGGTCGATGATGATCCTGGTTTTAATTGTCGTATTGATCGTCGCAAGCGCGTGGCTAGTAAGCGGAGTCCGTCCGCAAATATCTTCTAAAAATTTAATCGGTGATCCGGCCAGTATTGTTGGAGAACAGGTATCAGATGGTAATCAAGATCTCCAACTCGGCTCTCTTAAACTCGCTGCTGAATCAGTCTCTCCCACTCAAGGGATTACGATTATACCCACAATAGAACCGAGTACTCCTGCTCCGACCAATACACCCCTAACCCCAACGCCAACAAGAATACCTACTCCAACGTCCAATCTTAAACCCGGCGATACCTGTCCCATGCACGCTGCAAAACCGATCCCCGACTGTGTATGTCCTCCGGGAGAAATTAATGCGTATAAATGTAGAACCGAAACGGGCTTCTGGACACCAATTTGTGAATTTAATAACGAAACAGATTTAATCCCGAATTGTCCTCCACACGCAAAACCCGAGGACTGCCAGCCGTGGTGTGAACTAAAACCGGTTATCTATTTATATCCGACAAAAGAAACTCTCGTTAATGTCGAAGTTTTGGTTACGGGAAAAGTAGTTGTAAGCGACCCCCTTTACGAAAACGGCTGGAAAAATGTAAGGGCATATCCCGACGGAAAATTAATTTATAAAGGAAAAGAGTATAAAGAATTGTTTTATGAAGCATCTTTAGATGACGTGAGGCCCCCAAAAAACGGTTTTGTTATAAAAACTGAAAATTTAAGATTTGAACTCGATAAAATTTTAACAAAAATAGGACTGATTAAAAATGAAAAAGAGGAATTTCTGGATTTCTGGGTCGGAAAAATGTCTGAATATAATTCTCCCTATGTCCTTTTTTCTCTGATCGATAAAGACGAGAAAGACAGAGTAGACAGAATAATAATCCAACCCGAACCCGATACAAGAATCGAATTTTTAGCTTATTTTAAGCCTTTAAACAATCCTATTTCTGTTTCCCCTCTTATCCTTCCCGACCAACCTCCAAAAAGAATCGGGTTTGTGGAAGTTGAGTGGGGCGGGACAATAGATTATCAATAAATCTTTAGCGATTCGAATATCTGCCGGAATTTTTCTTCCAGTTCCGGATTTAAAGCTTCCCCCTCATATTGGTATTTTATTAAGTAAATACTGTTTGTTTTTTCTATGAAGATAACCGACTCGCGTGTTTTTTTACCTCTTAAATTTACTGCTCCCGAAAATTTCGGTACTTGAGTTCCTTGATAATTAATATATTCTTTTTGAAAATTCAATTGTTCGAATATTTGTTGTCTTTCTGCTAAGTCTCCGTTATTTTTACTTATCCCCAAACTAAAACTAGGTAAATACTCTTCTTTTCCCAAAGAAGAAGGTTTTATCATAATCATTGACCCTCCGACAACAGGAATTGATTCTACTTTCCAGTCCGGAGGATAATCAATTTTTAATAGATCGGATCCGTAAGTTTCCCAATCGGATGCTACGGGAATATCTGCGTTATTTTTTTTAGTATTCGAATCTACAACGGCGTTTTGAATCCAAAAATAAAAGATGACTCCATATACTAAAACTCCCGCGACAAAAACTATAATCAAAATTTTCCGCCAATTATTTACCATCAGTAAAAGTATTTCATCCGGAGATAATCCTGTCAAATGTTGACAATATTATCCAAAAAAATTACGATAAATTTATGTACAAAACAAGCCAATCCGGAAGGGGCGGATTAATGCTCGTTCTTTTACTTATTATCCTGTTTATTTCAGCAGTTTTTTTTGCCGATGGTATTTTTCCAAAAGTATCCGAAGAAAGCCTTAATCCAAAGGCAGGAGAAAGCGTTGTAGTCGGCGGTCAATCTACAGACGGCACAAATACTCTTCAGCTCCAAACCGTTAAATTTAAAGATTGTTTAAAAACAATAACCGTTGACCTGCTTCTGGACAGATCCGGTTCGATGGGAAGTCTCACTCCATCCAAACAAACAAAAATAAACAGGCTCAAAGAAGCAGTTTTATCATTGGTTTCTAAATTTAACGACAGTTCGATTATTGGAATACAGTCATTTAATAGTTTAGGAATAGCTGACGATATCCCAATTTCCTTTTATAAAGATGTTAAGAATATTATTCCGAAAAAGGTTAACGCTCTAAGCGCAAATGGCGCTACTCCAACACATGACGCACTTGCTTTCTCTTATGAAAAATTACGGGAAGCTGTAGCAAAACCCGAATTCAAAGACAGGAAATTTAATTTTATTTTTATCTCTGACGGAGCTCCATGTCCTGGTATAGGGTGCGGGGGCACAGCGGGACAAAATCAAGATCCCAGAATTTTTGATCCTAACCCGGCAGACCAAATAAAAGATCTAGGAGTAAACGTATTTACGCTTGGTATTTATGATTCATATCAGGCAAAAGATCCGGAACTCGCTAATCTTTTAAAAAGTATCGCCTCTAAGCCAGAAAATTATTACGAAGCAAACAACGCAGATGAGGTAAACGGGCTTCTGAACGCGATAACCGCAAAAATCTGCCAATAATAAATTTGATTAATATGGGTAGAGAAAATGGTTAGAATCGAAAATTACCACACGCCCTCGGAAAATAAAAAAGGAAATTTTCTAAAAGATCTGTTGTCGTTTTTTTTATCTTTGGATAAATTCAGTAAGCTTACGATAATTGTTTTTATTTTGATAATTATCGTAACGCCAGCAATCACAACTCAATATTTTGATATACGGCAAAGGGCAGTAAATAACGGCCGCAGCGCTCCAACATCACCTCCAGAGTCGGTCACAATTTCTACACCCAGCTCTAATTTAGTAAATCCAACACCAACTGCGACACCTCAAACTATAAATCAGGAGCAAACAATATCTTCTCGCAGGGATATCCCTACTTTAACATCTACAACAAAACCAACTAACGTAGTTAATCCAAGACCTAGAAGAATAACGCCGACTCCGACAACAAAACCCACGTTTCCTCCTACAAATACGCCTACGCAAATTTTAATCCCCACCTTTACCCCGTCGCCTACGCCGACAAAAACACCCACCCCTTCTCCGACTTCTACATTAATACCAACACCGACCCACACACTTACTCCAACACCTATTCCTTCACCTTCCGATGTAAATCGCGACGGTTGTGTCGGAATTCAGGACTTTAATATTTGGCAGCAAGCATTCTCTACGCAAACTGTCCAATCCTCAACTTATCCCGATATCAATAAAGACGGCGCTATTGATATTCTCGACTTTAACGTCTGGTACCAGGCAATGAAATCCGGGGTTTCTTTGTGTCAGTAAGGCTGAACTTGACATTATGGTTTTTTAGGAACAATAATAGATCCGGATGGCCAAAATTCTCTCGTACAACTCACCGCACCACATCCAAAAAGAGGCGGAAAAAGAAAACCCTCTGAAAAAAGTATGGAATTGGTTTTCAAAACAAGACAGGTTTGTAAAAGGCGTCATCGTTGTGGGGTTTCTTTTGATAATCGTTACACCCGCGATCGTAACTCAATATTTTGATATACGGCAAAGGGCAGCCGGAGAAACTGCGTCTTTGTATTTTACCCTCCACGGAACAACTTCTCCACTTACCACTCTTTCCGTAAAACCGGGGGACGATGTTTTGCTAGATTTGTATCTTTCTGCGCCACAGACAAACATTAACGGTCTTGATATCACAACCGTTATCCCAAACAACAACACGCTTGTTCTGTCGAGTCCGCAAACAGAAGGACCCGACGCGAATAAATTCAATTCTCTCCTTTTTAACAGCTGGCAAAACAACACCTGGAGATTTTCAAAAGTCACGACAGACGTAAACGCA
>JAMCZG010000020.1 GCA_023485715.1 Patescibacteria group bacterium | reverse complement strand
GCGCAAGATTCCATGAACGTAGCCGAACGGGCCGAAATGAAACGAAGGCCCTGAGGAGTGTAGCCACGAGCGGGCCGAAGGCCCTGAGGAGCGAAGCTACGAACGGGGAATAGCTCAGTTGGTAGAGCGCGCGGTTTGGGACCGTGAGGTCGGAGGTTCGAGTCCTCTTTCCCCGACATCTTAAAAGACAGGAGGTGAGCTTATGCCAGAAGGAGAATCTAATCCACGTAAGAAAGTTTACGGAGAAAGAAGTTATTTAGTCGCAGTTTTATTAACAATTTTTGTCGGAAGCTTGGGTGTCGACCGATTTTACATGGGCCTTATCGGAACAGGAATCCTGAAATTATTAACAGGAGGCGGTTGCGGAATCTGGACGATAATCGATATAATCCTGATCGCGACAAATAACCTTAAAGACTCTGATGGAAAATATCTTCAACCAAACAGTCAAGTCTAAAAAAGAATTTATTTTAGATTTAATCGGATTGTCGACACAAAAAGGGAGAATTTTTGTTTTTTCTTTTTGTTTAGTTTTTCTTGTTTTATATCCGACAAGCTATTTAAAATACTTACCGGTGCGGTCGATCTGGGAAAACGTTTTTCATTTTGTCCCATATTCATCTGGGATGCTCCGTAGTTTATCGATGATCGCACACTTAAATTTCCAAGCAGCGTGGAATTTAAATAAAATATCTTTTATTGTTTTTTTCCTGATTTTATTTTTGTTAATAAAAGACTTAAAAATAATTTTAAAAGTTAACCGAGGTTGACAAACACCGAATATTTTAGTTTAATACCCTGCATATGGTAGAGCAGGAAAGAGGCATTCCCCCGTTTAGCAAATTATCCCAAACTGAAAACAGAAGCATTATCCCGATGTATAAACAAGGGACTACAGAACCCTTTCCGTGTCGGGACTTGGGCGAAATTTTAACCGAATTCAAAGACTACGGCGGATTTGCGGGCTTAATAAAAACAGGGAAGGGGCTAACAATTGTATTAGACGAAGGGGAATGGATTATGGAATACGACCGAAACGGAAGACTCACCCACGAAGAATTTAATTATCCCCAAAGACAGGTAAAACACGAACTCGCGTACGACGAGGATGGTTTTCTAATATTTGCAGAGGAGCGAGATTCCACAGGATTGGGTTGTGCCCGACATTTTAGATATGAAACGGACGGGGATAGAAAAAGACTCACGCAGACACAGTCGTTCTTTTTTCTTTGTGACGACAAACTTAGAAGAACCGAAGAATACGGATACCCCATAATAAGAAATTTCTAGCTGTTTACTTTAAGTGGTAAAATATAGCTAATGAAAAACGTCCCCTTGGCCGAAATTTTGCGCCCAAAAAAGCTTAACCAATTTGTCGGACAAAAACATTTGGTTGGTGCCGGTATGCCGGTTCGAAAAATGATCGAAACCGGACATATCACTTCGATGATTTTATGGGGCCCTCCAGGAAGCGGTAAAACAACACTTGCGAGTATTATCGCAAATTCCGTTAAGGCAAATTTTGTGTTTTTCTCGGCGGTAACAAGCGGAGTAGAGGATGTAAGAAAAGTCATAAAGTTTGCGAAAAACGAAAAAGAAACATCCGGAAAACAAACGATCCTTTTTGTCGACGAAATCCACAGGTTTAATAAAGCCCAGCAGGACGGGTTTTTGCCCCATGTCGAAAACGGGACGATCATTTTAATCGGCGCGACGACCGAAAATCCGGGGTTTCGGGTAAACGCGCCGCTTATTTCAAGAAGCCAAGTATATGTTCTGTATGCTTTAAACGAGAATGATCTCGAAACCGTTGTTAAAAAAGCGATTAAAATTTACCCAAAAACAAAATGGGAAACTCTTGCATTAAAACACATAATTAAATTTTCAAACGGGGATGCGCGGGTCGCGATAAACGCTGTGGAACTCGCCGCGTCGATATCTAAAAAAGTGGATTTAAAAGTAGCGGAGGAAGCTGTTCAAAGAAAGGCAATTTTTTACGACAAAAAAGGGGATTGGCATTACGACACGATCTCGGCGTTCATAAAAAGCATGCGGGGCTCAGACCCCGACGCGACTCTCCATTATTTAGCGCGGATGATAAAGTCGGGCGAAGACCCGATATTTATCGCGCGCAGAATGGTAATTTTTGCGTCAGAAGACATCGGAAACGCTTTACCGACAGCTTCAGTTGTTGCGACGTCCTGCATGCAGGCCGTTCATATGATAGGTATGCCGGAAGCGACTTTGATCCTTGCCCAAACCGCGACTTACCTTGCGACCGCAAAAAAATCGATCGCGTCGACAAAAGCGATAGGTCAGGCTTTAAGCGATATCGACGAGGAAAATTTAGACCCGATCCCGTTGCATTTACGAAATCCGGCTAATAAAGTTATGAAGGGTTTAGGATACGGAAAGGGCCACACGCGCTACCCATGGCTCGTCGAGAAAGAGTCCGGGAAAAAAATTGAACAGGAATATATGCCGAAAAATCTAAGGGGCAGAAAATACTACGTCCCCGACTGGAAATAACATTAGGAATGTCTGGGAGGAGTAACACCGATCGATTTGAGCGAATAATCGAGTAACTCTTTCATTTCGGCCCTTCTGTTGTTGCTTCCCAAAATTACCCCGATAATTTGGTGTCCACCGTAATCCAAATAAGTCACAAGACAAAGGGCAGCTTCCTCGGTGTACCCTGTTTTAACTCCCTTGACGCCCGGATAACTCGTTAATAAATTAGTATCGTTATAAAGATAAAACGCCTTATGACCACTGGAATACGGAATTTCATAGTAATAAGTAGAAACCACTTTATTAAACAAAGAAAAATTTGAAAGCGCGTATTTAGTGATTACCAAAAGATCATAGGCTGTTGAATATTGGTTTCCGTCTCCTTCCAATCCGCTCGGGTTTGTAAAATTCGTGTCAGAAAGACCGAGGGCGCTAGCTTTTTTATTCATCGCGTTTATAAAAGATTGACGACCCGAAGGATTGGAAGGAGACGG
>JAMCZG010000012.1 GCA_023485715.1 Patescibacteria group bacterium | reverse complement strand
GGGTAAGGAAGATATGGACCCAAAAATCGGCAATGCAATGCCATTAGAATTTATACCGCTTGGCACAATCGTTCATAACGTAGAATTAACACCGGGCAAGGGTGGACAACTCGCCCGAAGCGCCGGAACGTCCACAGTTCTCACGGCTAAAGAAGAAGGCATGGCTCATTTAAAACTTCCATCTGGAGAGATGCGAAGGGTTAAGGTGGGATGTTTTGCAACCATAGGACAGCTTGGTAATATCGAATGGAAAAACGAAGTCTTTAGAACAGCGGGTCGAAAAATCAGAATGGGAATCAGGCCTTCTGTCCGCGGAGTCGCGCAAAACCCCCGATCCCATCCTCACGGGGGAGGAGAAGGCAGAAGTGGTATAGGAATGTCCATGCCCAAGACTTTTTACGGAAGAAAAGCTGTTGGAAAAACGCGAAAAAAAGGGAAGTATTCGGATAAATATATTATTACAAGGAGGAAAAAATAATGAGTAGGTCGACAAAAAAAGGTCCGTATATCGATAAGAAACTGATGAAAAAAGTTATGGTGCAGAAACAAAGCGGGGAAAAAGCGCCGATTAAAACATGGGCAAGGTCATCACAAATTCCGCCGGAATTTGTTGGTCATACATTTATGGTACATAACGGCCGAAATTTTATTAATGTTTTTGTCGTTGAGACGATGGTTGGACATAGATTGGGAGAATTTTCACCGACCCGAACATTCAGAAGCCATGGAAGAGTAGTCGCAAGAGAAATTTCAAAGACTTAAAAATATGGAAATTATAGCTAAAAGTAAATCAGTAAGGATAAGTCCGAGGAAAATAAGATTAGTCGCATCTGCGATTAAAAATATTTCGGTCGATAAGGCATTAGCTCTGCTTTCAAGCGCGGAAAAAAGGGCCGCGATCGATCTCGAAAAAACTTTAAAGAGCGCAGTCGCAAATGCGACACACAATGCAAAACTTAATAAAGATACTCTTTTGGTTGATCGAATCGAAGTTAACGAAGGGGCGACTTTTAAAAGATTTAGACCTTCGACTAGAGGCAGGGTCCATCCATATAAAAAAAGAAGCAGTCATATAATGGTTGTCCTTCGACAAGCTCAGGACAAGTTATTAAAGGAGGTTAAAAATGGGACAAAAAGTTAATCCACAAATTTTAAGACTCGGGACAATTTATAACTGGACGAGCGTGTGGTTTGATAAAAAAAGATATAAGGATTTGCTTCTGGAGGATTATAAAATCCGGAAAGCGCTGATGAACAAATTATCGCATGCTGGCATATCAAAAGTAGAAATCGAGAGGTCGATAAATAGCTTAAGAATAACGGCGTACGTCTCGCGTCCTGGAATCGTGATCGGAAAATCCGGGGCAGGGTTGGAGGAACTTGAGAAATTCCTGTTTACGATTCTGCCCTTTAAAAAGGAAGGGAAAAACAATCCAAAAATAGATATTAAAGTTGAACCGGTAAAAGAACCCAATCTAGACGCGTATTTGGTTGCAAAAAATATCTCAGACCAGTTAATTAAAAGAGCAAGGCATAAAAAAGTCATGATGCAGACTGTCGAAAAAGTTATGGGTGCAGGGGCTAAAGGAATAAAAATCGTGTTGTCCGGGAGGATCGCAGGCGCGGAGATCGGACGGCGTGAAACAGCGCAAAGAGGAACAGTCCCGTTGTCTACGATTCGGGAATATGTTAATTTTGCGAGTGTTCCGGCTTTGACAAAAAAAGGTTATATCGGAGTAAAGGTTTGGATAAACAAGCCGGAAGGAAAATAATATGTTAGTACCAAAAAGAGCAAAATATAGAAAACAACATCGAGGCACCATGAAAGGAAATGCACACGCAGGCACACGGGTTTCTTTTGGAGAATTTGGGTTGAGCTCGATGAGTACAGGTTGGGTAACCAGTCGCCAAATCGAGGCTGCCAGACGTGCGATTACCCATTTTACGCAAAGAGGAGGACGCGTTTGGATAAGGATTTTATGCGATAAGCCGATTACAAAAAAACCAGCGGAAACGAGGATGGGAAGCGGGAAAGGGGATGTTTATGAGTACGTCGCGCCGATTAAGCCCGGAAGAATGCTGTTTGAAATGGGAGGGGTAGCTAAAGAGGTAGCACTCGAAGCATTAAGACTCGCATCACATAAATTGCCTGTTAAAACAAGGATTGTTGAGAAAAATAAAGTTTAAAATATGAAAACAAAAGATAAAAAAGAAATATTTACAAAAAAGATTCCGGAATTGAAAGCGATGCTTAAAGAAGCAAAAGATGCTCTGTTTAATCTAAAAATGGATCACGCGCAAAAAAAGCTTAAAAACGCGAAATCGATTTTTGAAAAAAAGAAAGAGATCGCAAGAATTATGACAGCGATCAAAGAAGCGGGAGTTGTAAATAAATAACTATGAAAATATTTGAAGGAAGAGTCTTGTCAGTTAAAGAACAAAATACGGCGGTTGTTGAGATTACACGGAGAAAGTCTCATCCTTTATATAAAAAGCTTATGAAAGTAAGTAAAAAATATAAAGCTGATACTGCGGGATTAAAAGTAGAAGCTTTAAGTAGGGTAAGAATTAAAGAAACTAGACCCTTTTCTAAAGATAAGCATTTCAAAATTGTTAAAATTTTGGAGGAACAAAAATGACCCTTCGACAGGCTCAGGGTCATAGTGAGGTATTCGAACTATGATACAACACAGAAGTATTTTAAAAGTCGCTGATAATTCGGGTGCAAAATCGCTATCGGTTATTCATATTTTCGGGGGTTCGAAGAGAAAATATGGATTTTTAGGCGATGTGTTAAACTGCGTTGTTAAAGAGGCCTCGCCTATCGGACAAGTAAAAAATGGCGAGATCGTCAAAGTAGTTGTAGTTCGAACGCGGAAAGAGTACGGAAGGCCTGACGGTTCTTATATTAGGTTTTCTGACAACGCTGGTGTTATAATAGACAATCCGAAAGATAAAAACCCGAGAGCTACAAGAATTTTTGGTCCGATCGCCCGGGAAGTTAAAGAT
>JAMCZG010000056.1:2132-3102 GCA_023485715.1 Patescibacteria group bacterium | reverse complement strand
ATAAAAATCCACTGTGTCCATCTGTAATATTCCGGATCATACGTCTCTACAGTTCTACCCCAATCGAACCCGTTTCCGATCGCCTGAAGCTGCCTGTAAAAGTTTTCTTCGCTTATCTTAGCCTGTTCTTTTGGATGGCGGCCTACTTTTATCGCGTAGTTTTCCGAATGAATTCCGAATCCGTCTAATCCGATCGGCTCGAGATGGATAAATATCTTCCCGATCAAATCGGCTCGAGAATATCGTTTCCTTTCATCCGTTGGTAGCGCCCGTAGATATCGCTACCAGTAAATGCATACATATTCCCAACATGCATCCCTTCTGCCGACGGGTACGGAAACATCATAAGATTATAAAAAGGTTTTTTAGCAGCCTCTAAATCCGGTTGATAAATTTTTTTGTCCAGCCAGATTTTTTGCCATTTGGGCTCGATTTGATCGGGAAGATATTTATCCACTGTTTTACCCATAAACAAACTTATTATACAATAAAAGACGTTAAACATTCAGAGAGAACATTCAACGCCCTTCATTAAATCTAGATTTAATGACCGCCGGTATATCTATAGTTTTCGCTGATTGCTCGATAATCTTCAACCCTTATCTTCTCTGCGCTCGCCAATTCTCCCGCTAAAGTTAACGCATCCTTTCTTTTGTTTAACCCATATCTTTCTAAATAATCTTGTGTTATTAATCCTTCGCTCCTTGTTGGAAATGCTACATCGCTAAGAAAGGATATTGCCATACCGTGTTTGTCTAGCTGAAAACCTTGAATAAATAATCTTTCGTCTCCGGGAAGGTCTCCTACTAACTCAGCTCCATTAAAAGAGGTATAATACCCATCTGTAATTAAATAAACCCTGTTCCCTGCTTGATTTCTTAATGCTATACGTCTCTCACCAAATCGGTCTTCGGGAATATCTTGGAGCCTGTGTTGGGCTTCAGCCGAAATTTCTCGAAAAATATCAACG
>JAMCZG010000056.1:0-2122 GCA_023485715.1 Patescibacteria group bacterium | reverse complement strand
TATTAGAAATGCCATATATAATGTTCCTAAACCATGTCTTCTTTCTCGCTCGCTTATCATTTTTTTCACCTCCTTCTTTAATTAATAGATCAGATAATATCATAAACAATACTTGTTATACAATAAATTGTTTCCCGAGTTATTGTGGCATTAAATCCAGTAGGCCGCTGAATGCCTGAAGCGTTTTTATCGAAGCTTTAACAGATTTCCCTGAATATGTTTCAAGTATTGGCTTCTCTCCTATGTCCAAAAAACATCTTTCTGTCCCTGGAAAATTCAAATGGATCGTTAAATCTTTTACTCTTTTTCCTCTAATAAAATCCCAAAACCCTTCACTGTCTGTCTCAATTTCAGAAATTAATATTTCTGTAAAAGAACTTAGTTCGCTTGGTATTGAAATCTGTGAATCAGCAAGAAATTGATTTTTCCAACCTTCCATAATAGATTTAGGAACATTATATATGGCATTTCTAATATATGGCCCTCTTCTTCTTCTGAACAAATTTTCAGCTTTTGATTTAATTTCCGAAGTTAACGCCTCGCTGGCTAACCTCTCACTTTTTTGTTCTTTTCCCATGGCCGTATTATACACATACTATAGGAAATTTCATTCCATCCACACCTGTTAAGGTGAAACCTTTACAGGAGGTCACTTGCGTTTTTAAGAATAATTATTTACGATAAAGCTATGAAACTCCTCTGGCAATCGCTATTGTTAGCCTTGTGTTTTGTGTTCGTGTACGTATGGACAAACTCACCGCTATCCGACTACACGATCCCCGCTTTTGGTTTTTTTATATTCATTTTTATCCTGCTTTCGGCGAAAAAGAAAAGCCTAACCCCGATAAGAAGTATCGGAGACAGCGAAAACTGGATCGTGGCGATTATCGTGGTTACGATTTTGCTTTTTATCTTTACGACCGGCGGAATAAATTCTTCTCTTTTTTTCCTTTTATATTTTCTCCTCTTTGGTATCACTTTCGCGCTTGAACCCGGGGCGGTTTTTGTTTTTTTAGTCGGGATTATACTTATTTTTTTAAACGACGCGTTAAAAAATGATGTCTACGGCAATCTTTTAAAACTAGGCTCTTTAACTTTACTTTCTCCGATCGCTTTTTTCTTTGGCAAACAGTACAAAAGAGACGAAAAACAAACAGAGAAAATCGAAAAATTGGAAGAAAGCACCCAAGACGCTGCGAATACGATCGCAGAAGATGTCGAAGAAATTATCGAGAAAGATAAGAAAGCGTTAAAACCAGAAGACGTCGAAAAATTAAACGACATACTCGAAGAAACAGAAACTCTTCGCGAAAAAACTAAAGAATAACAAATACCACAAATGTCAATTATTACAAATAAATCAATAAAAGAAAAAAGTCTTGTCCTATTTAAATATTGGTATTTATTGGTAGTATTGGTATTTATTGGTAGTATTCCAGCCCAAAGGGCTAGTGCGCTTACCATGACAAACGACAACTACATTCTCCAAATGGGAAATCTTAATATGGGTGCAGGCAAACCGACCGGTCCGTCGAGTAAGCTCGGATTTACAATGGGCCAACTGGGGGCCGGGCTTTACAGCAAAGACGGAGTGAATTACAAAGTAAGAAGCGGGTTTCAATATATTCATTCTATTATTCCCTTTACTTTTTCGATCGACAATACTCTTGTTGATTTTGGAACTTTGACCGCGACAAACCCCGTAACAAGGACAAATAAATTAACTGTCTCAAACGGTTCTGCAGCAGGCTACGTCGTTACCGCACAAGAGAACCACCAGCTTTTGGTTCCGGGCTCTGGGGCACTTATCCCGAATACGACTTGCGACAATAATTTATGCGATGCGACCACTTCTGACGCGTGGACAAGTACTTTAACATATGGATTCGGGTACCGCTGCGATAACGAGGTTGGCACGGATTGCGCGAGCGGGTTTGCAAGCGCTGATAATTACAAACAATTCGCTGCATCCCCTTCTGCCGCGACGGTAATGACGGGCGCGAATGTCGGCCGGAATAAACGTGTCCAAATAACATATAAAGTCAATATTTCGGGAACCCAGGTAGCCGGGTTTTACACAAACATGATTACTTTTATCGCACTCGCTTTCTGGGTGAAAATA
>JAMCZG010000049.1 GCA_023485715.1 Patescibacteria group bacterium | reverse complement strand
AGCTTTTTATATTTTTCATAACCGGGGGGAGCGGGGAGGGGAAAGCCTGCCGCATCCGCATACTCAACTTGCCGTGGTGCCTTTTGAGGTTAGAATGGAACTTTCCCGTCTGGATCCACAGGCTTCTGTTGGAGAGGGGCCTAAAGCTTTAGGTATTTATTCAGACGAATCAGAAAGAGAACAGGAAGATCGCGAAATGGTGGAGACCCCGTATTTTTATCTTTTTTGTCCAAAAACCTCCCAATGGCCCGACGAAGTCTGGATCGCCCCCAAAAAGCGTGGAAGATTGTTCGGGGAAATAACCGACGGGGAAATTGCGGATTTTTCTTACACCTTACAGCGTCTTATCCAAATTTTTGATCATCGCCACGGAAACGATTTTCCGTTTAATTTCTATATTTACCCTGGAGGGGACTGGTATTTAAGATTAATCCCGAGGCAAAAAACAATCGGAGGATTTGAGCTGGGAACCGGAATATTTGTCAACACACAAAACCCGCAAGAAACATTGAGTTTTATAAAAGAACATTTCGAAAAACCAGATGTCGAAAAAATAAGATCAGAGCACCGGGCAGAATATCCCAGAGGAGTTTAATTTATCTTCCTGTAATAAGAGCTTTTATCGCACGGAACAACCTTTTTCTTAAGAAGAATAAAATTATCAGAACTCCTAAAATTATCGCACCCTCTTTTACCGGAAACGCGTAAAAATCTGTGGAAGAATATATTACCTGATTACTTTCTCCGTAAAAAAGCGTGAGATTTGCGGTGTATTTTCCGATCAGAAATTTTTTATTCCAGGTCGACAATAATTTCCTTGTTGCATCGGGTAAAATGTTTCGGGATTCGACGTAGGAAGCGTCTTTTTTTCCAAACATGTCTTTTATTATGATCGTGCCCTCGGGTTTAAGGTGGACCGTGCTCTCGTTTTTTACTCTTATATCAAACTTTGCAGGTCCGGACATGTAAAAAGCTTTTTGGGAAGCGAAAGATTCTAATAAAGCCTTTTCGTTGACGTCTCCGGGTATTTTTACAAGAATCAGTGCACCGATTTCCTGGGAAACAACTGCGCCGGTTTCTGTTATGTCTTTTCTTGGAGCCGTACTAAACACGATCGAACCAAAATGGCCGCCTGGCTCGGCTTTTTACGGAGCATTTATCGTAAAGGTAAAAACACCACGTTTTTTAGTATCGATCGTTGTGTTTTCGGGAGAGACAGTAATCCAGGACGCTAAGGAATAAGGAATATCTTCTCCGGTTAACGTAACATTTCCTTCTTCCCCCTGGGCTGTAAAATTTCGTGTTAATACCTGGATATCGACCGGTTTTGAAGTTAAGTTATCCAAAGTAATTGTTTTTATAACCTGTTCTCCCGGAATAATCGTAAATTCAAAATTAGAGGGAGTCACAGACAGTCCGGTCGGGGTTTTTTGGGCGTAGAGTTTTATCAAAAAAAACACCTGGAATAAAAGGACAGTAGCTAAAATTATAATTCCATTGCGTTTCATTAATATGTCGGGGTAGCAACAAAAATAATAGTTGTCGTGTATGTACCGGAAGCTTGGGTGCCGCTAACTCCAACCTGATAACCTACCCTTGTTGTTTCTGGGGCACTTGGTTTAGTCGCACTTCTTGCAACTTCGTATCCCCAAGTTTCGAATTTTGCCCATTTCCCTCCGCTGAAGCGGCCGCCTGTACCGGAAAGTGTTGTGCTTTCGGTGGTATAACCAAACGCCGATGTCCCGGCGGCAGAGAAAGTGCTTGGAGCGCCGTTGGTCCCTGTCCAATCGGCGATAGTATTAGTCGAAGGGTCAGTAAGAGTACCGGAGTAGCTCGCGTAAACAGTATATCCGTTCTGGGCATTTGTGGTAACAACAAGATCGTGGGCAGCGATCGCGTTTGTGGTTGAGTTTACGTTCCCAAGCGGGATCGTGTTTGCATCCGTCACGGTAGCGGCTGTCGTTGTCGATCCATTAACGCTTTGCGAACTCGCAACTCCGTTAATCGCAAAAGTAAGACTGGGGTCAACCGTTACAGATAATGCTTGTCCTGCTTTTATTGAAAATGCAGCTACCACACTGTCGACTGCGGTCGAACATGTATGAGTATTAAGCGTAGAATAAGTTGTGATTTGGGCATAATAAATACCTGCGGAGCTCGAATTGGTTATTCCGGAGGTGGTAATGGTAATTGCAGTTGCCGTTGAAGCCTCGCCCGAGTCATTTTCGTACTGCAGTGTTCCGTTAGCTGTATTATATAAAGTCCAGTTATTTGCAGTTAACCCGCCTCCGGATATCGAGACTTTTGCCGCGCTTGTCGTCGTCATTGCTGTCGGAACAGATCCTCCGCTTGCCGCGGTAGAAAACACGATGTTCATACATTCGATCGAGTCTGTCGATGGAAAAGTCCAGCCGGTTACATAGGTTATTGTGGTCGCCGACGGCCTTGAATCCGTAACTTTTACATAAGCTGAGGTTAAAGCATCTGCTCGAGCTGCTTGAACCCGATAGACAAGATAGCTAGTCAAAACGAGGGAAATTATGACCAGAAGAGAGAGGTATCTTTTTTTGCTTGATTTTTGAAAAAATAACATACTTGTACTATTTGTATGGTATATATAGTATAGGTCACATCGTCTTTTGTTTGTCAAGAGGTATTTCTATATAAAACTAACTTTTTTTAAAGAACACAAAAATCGCCCGTTTAATCCTTTTTCTCGCTAATATAACAAATACCATCGTAATAAGTATTAATATATAAAAAATTATCTGCTTAAGAGGGAAGACAAGAAATGTTGTATTTTTATATACATATTTTCCGGATCCCAAAGACACGGAGACTTGAGCATTATAAATTCCGATTCCAAGATTAACATTCTGTTGCCATTTTCTTATGTTTTCTGGCAGTATTCTTTTATCTTCAATCTCCAATTTTTTTTCTCCGCCGAATACCTTCGAAATTGTTATAAAAGGTTTAGCGCTTAAAATATATGCAGAAGTATTTTGCACCCGAAGGAGAATATTTGGTTTTGTATCTCCGAGGATATTGTTGAAACCGAAACAATAATCCAGGAAA
>JAMCZG010000064.1 GCA_023485715.1 Patescibacteria group bacterium | reverse complement strand
GGAGAAGCTTATTTAATCGAAGAGCCGATGGCGGGGGCGATCGGCGAAGGAGTTTCGGTTTTTCAACCGACCGGCGCGATGATCGTTGATATCGGCGGCGGCACAACCGAAATAGCCGTTATTTCTTTAGGCGGAATCGTTGTGAGTCGCTCGCTTAAAATCGCAGGAGACGAAATGGATCAGGCGATCGTACATTATATTAGGCTTCGTCACGGTTTATTGCTCGGTGAAAGCCAAGCAGAAGATTTAAAAATTAAGATCGGAAGCGCGTATAAAAAAAACTCATCCCGATTCAATCGGGACAAATCTCCAAACTCAAAAGTGGAAGACGGAAAGGAGAATCAAGCAGAAAAAATGGCGATCATAAGGGGTCGCGATATCGAGACTGGCCTTCCAAAAAGCATAAGAATTACAGAAGTCGAAGTCAGAGAAGCGTTAGCCCCGGTTCTTTCGAAAATAATCGAAGAAATCGCAAATACCCTGGAGGAGGCGCCGCCCGAATTAACAAGCGATATTTTAGAGCACGGGATTGTGCTAACGGGCGGAGGGGCGATGCTCTCAGGACTCGACCGTTTAATCCTAGAGAGAACTCATATGCCGATTATTGTTTCGGACGATCCGTTAACGAGCGTTGCGAGGGGGATCGGGAAAGTTTTAGAGGACGATTCACTTCTTCAGAGGGTAAAAGTTACCGGTGGTTTAAAATAAATTTATCTTTTCTTACTTTCATCGACAATGCAATAATCTGTTTCTGATAGGGTAATTACATTCGGGTCGTTATCTTCGAAATCATAAATCACTTTTAGTTTTACTCCGGGTAACAAGGTGGTTAACCAAAGACGTTGATTATTAATTTCTCCCCTTGTAAACACTTGTCGTTTTCCGTCTCTTGGAGCTTCCACTTGTTGTTCGTTTAAAACTCTAAGCGCCTCGTCCTGTTCGGCGTAAAAGTACACGTCTAGTCCATTATCCCTAAATGGAGTAAATACTATTCCGGATATTAAGCCTGCAATATCGCAGTGAGTTTTTGTGGGCAACATTTCTCCTACAGGAAGTGGAACTCTGGGGCTTACTGGAATTTTCTTGAGAAAATATGCTTTTGCTTCGACAGACATGCTATTGCTTATAACATATTCAATTTTTCATTGTCAAGAACAAGACTTGTATAAAATAACAAGTAGAACTAAAATAGTTTTATGAGAAAAAATGAAAAAGTAATTACCGCATTTTTGATTTTTTTATTCTTCGGGGTTATAATTTTTGGGCTTTCGGGGACAAAATATTTTAGCGGTGTAAATTCTTTATTAGAAAGAATATTAGCACCTTTTCAAAGTACGACATTTAATATATTTAACAGTTTTCCACAATTTTTTTCCGACTCAAAATTAGAGGGTTTAAAGAAAGAAAACACAGAATTGTTAAAACAGTTGGTGAATTTAAAAACACTCGAAAAAGATAACGCGGCTTTAAAAGATCAATTCGAAGTTACGAACCCCAAATCAGAAAAACTCTTACCGGCAAAAATTATCGGTGCTCCAAGTTTTATTCCGGGAGTATCAATACCAGAAAGTTTTACCCTTGACAAGGGAGTATCTGACGGGATTAAAATTAACCAGGCGGTTCTCTCAAATAATAATATTGTCGGTAAAATTACCAGAGTCTCGAATAATTTATCACTTGTTTCTCTTTTAACAAATCCTTCGTCGTCGTTTACAGTAAAAGTTATAAAAACCAAAGACGAAAAATCTCCTGAGGTTTTAGGGGTTATAAAAGGAAAGGGAAATAGCGAAATGCTTTTGGAAAATGTGGTGTTATCGGAAAATATTTCGGCTAACGATATTATAGTTACTTACGGTAGTGTAAAAGAAGACGGGTCCGGTTATCCGCCGGACCTTGTTGTCGGGAAAATATTAAAAAATCCATAAATACCCAGCGATCTTTTTCAAAAAGCAAAAGTTAGAAGCTTAGTAGATTTTACTAAACTTTCGACAGTCTTTATAATAACTTCACCTTAAAATTATGTCGCGGTTTTTAATTTGGGTTTTGCTTTTTATTGCAACTTTACTTCAGGGAGCGATAATAAGTTTGCCGATAATGTTGAGTATCTTGCTTTTATTGTATGTTAAAAAAAGAGATGTTTCGGTTTTTTTGATGGCGATAATTTTCGGGATAGTAATCGATATCTTTTCTGTTCGCAATATCGGACAAAGCAGTATTTACTTGATTTCGTTTCTTTTTATCGCGGCGATTTATGAGAAAAAATTTGAAATCGATACTTTGCCATTCGTTTTAATTTTCTCATTTTTGGGATCGCTCGGGTATTTATGGATTTTTGGTTTTTCTAATATTGTAATTATTGCAATAATTAATTCACTAATTACAGGATTATTTTTTTTGCTTTTAAATAGAGTTTCCACTAAAAATGTTAACCGTTTAATAAATATATGATAAAAGTTGGGGCTGCGTTTCCGGATTTTATAAAACAGGAAAAACCGTCGCATCGGATAAAAACAGACTTTGAAAACGGCGGCGATAATAACAGAAAGATTCGGGGCTATGTCCTTCTGGTCTCTCTTTTTTTATTATTATTTTTAATTTTTATAAAGCTATTGTCGATTCAAGTTTTCCGGGGTAACTACTACAGGGATTTATCTGACAGCAATAGAATCAAAACAAATATAATCCATGCGCCTAGGGGCACAATTTTTGACCGAAACGGTGTTCCCTTGGTTTTAAATATTCCGGGATTTCGCCAAAAAATTAAAGATAAAAGTGTCCCGCTGACCCAGGAAGAAGCGCTTCCTTTAATTGCGGCCGAGAAAAAGGATTTGGAAATAGACAGTTTAAGACAGTATCCATATAAGGAGATTTTTTCTCACGTATTAGGGTATACTGGGCAAATTTCCGAAGAAGAATTAAAAGACCAAAAATTTTCAGATTATTACATTGATGATTTTGTAGGGAAAAGCGGCATAGAAAAAGCTTACGAAAAAAAACTTAAGGGGGTAGACGGAAAACAACTGGTTGAAGTCGACACAAACGGAAAGACGATTAGAATATTAGGCCAGGCGGATCCGGT
>JAMCZG010000010.1:12547-16239 GCA_023485715.1 Patescibacteria group bacterium | reverse complement strand
CTTATATATTTTAGTTCTTTAATGCTTGGATAATTAATAAGGACAGCCTTTCTTCTTCCGTGAAAAACAAACATACTCCCGGCCGAAACTGCCGAGGCTCCCGCTTTATCGATTCCATCCTTAAGGTCTTTAACCGAACCAGCGCCTCCTAGTGCGATCACAGGAATTTTTACAACACTTGCAACTTCTTTTATAGACTTTATATCAAAACCTTTCATAGTACCGTCTCTGTCGATCGAATTTAAAATAATTTCGCCTGCACCCATAGCTTCTATTAATTTGACGATTGAAATAAAATCTCTTGAAATCATTTTTGTTCCACAACGTGAATATATCCCCAGTTTACCGTCTGCCATTGTTTTATAATCAACAGAAACAACAATGCTTTGATTGCCAAATATCGAAGAAGCTTTTTTAATAATATCGGGATTTTCTAACGCATATGTATTTAAACAAACTTTTTCCGCGCCAATATTTAACAAAGTTTTAATATCGGAAATGGTTTTTATTCCTCCACCGATCCCAAACGGCATAAGGCATTGGTCGGCGATTTTTTGAATTAGAGGAAGCGGAGGAATTCTATTTTGTCTCGTTGCATCGATATCTAAAAATAATAGCTCGTCAACTTCCATCGTGTTGAATATCGAAACTGCGTTTATAGGATCGCCGATGTACTCATGGTTTTTAAATTTTACACCTTTAACAAGCCCTTTGTCGCGCAATAAAAGACACGGAATTACCCTTGGTAAAATCATAATCTATATAATAACCAAGAAATTATACTACATTTTAAATTATGATTCGTTGTTTTTAAACTATCTATTTTATATAATCTCTTAAAAATACATTGAACTCGTAATAAAATTACATCAATGAATAATTCTGAAAAAATCCTGATTAGCATAGGAATCCCCGTTTTTAACGGAAGTAAAACTTTAACGAAAACCCTGGAGAGCATAAAGAAACAAACGTTTAAAAAATACGAAGTTTTAATATCAGACAATCATTCTAGCGATGACACAGGAAAAATCGCTCAAGAATTCTGTAGAAAAGATAAAAGATTTAAATACATAAGACAAAGAAAAAATATAGGACCGATCGAAAATTTTCTTTTTCTTGTTAAAAATACTTCTGGCGAATATTTTACTTGGCTTTCAGACGACGACTATTATGAAAACGACAATCTTCTAGAAGAGCTTTTCAGACCTAACTGTAAAGGGATACGACTTTGTTTTTCCGAATGTAAAAAAAATTATGCTTAAAGGCAGCGATAAAAAAATTCTTAAAGTGAGGAGTTTTAAACAGATAAAAACCAGAAACCCGTTTAAAAAACACTATCTTTTGACTCGGCATTCGTATATCGGATATCAAGTTGTTAACAGTTTATTTAATCGTAAAATTCTTAATAACACCGAAATTTGGCTAAAAAGTTACTATATTAATAATCTCCCCGACGAAGAACCGTTCTTGCATTTTCTTTTTAGTCGATATAATTGGGCATTTGTTCCGAATATTTTTGTTATAAAAGACATGACAGAATCAAATTATTATTCAATAAGCGCCCTCAGACAATTTGTTCCTCTTTTTTGGAATTTTGTAGCGTGCAGTGGTATTATCGCCCAAACGAATTACAAATCTAGACAAAAAATCCAATTAATAACACTGAAGTTTTTGCGAAATATTTATATTTTTTTTGACATTTTATCCCACGATCTACAAACTTCTTTAAAAGCCTAATTTATTCTGATAGAATAGTCACGTCAATGAAAGTAATCATTCTGTGCGGCGGATCGGGTACAAGACTCAAAGAAGAAACAGAATTTAAACCAAAACCGATGGTTTATATAGGAAATAAACCGATATTATGGCACATAATGAAGATTTATAGCCATTACGGATTTAATGAATTTATTCTGGCTTTAGGTTACAAAGCAAGCTATATTAAAGATTTTTTTCTAAACCAAAAAACTGCATCGTCAGATTTTACTTTAGAAACCAAAAGCTTCCAGACAGACTTTCACCTGAACAACCGTTCTGAAATAGATGATTTTATTATTACCTTTGTCGATACGGGACTCTCTACACTTCCGGGAGAGCGAATTCTTAAATGCAGTCGTTACATTCCAAAAGACGATAATTACTTCATGGTGACTTACGGCGACGGCGTGACGAATCTTAACATTAATAAATTAGTCGAGTTCAATAAAAAACAAAAGACACTTGGGACGATAAGCGGGGTTCACCCGAGAACTAAATACGGACTTGTCAAAATAAATAAAAAAAATCTCATAACCGAATTTCAAGAAAAACCTGTTTTATCCGACTGGATAAACGGCGGATACTCGATTTTTTCGACAGAGGCAATAAAATATTTCCGAAAAGGAGAAACTGAACACCCGGCGCTAATCCGTTTAGCCAAGAAACGACAATTATCTCTTTACAAACACGACGGGTTCTGGTTTGCTGTTGACACGAGCAAGGAATTGGAAGATCTTAACGGAATTTGGAATTCGGGAATTCCCCCTTGGAGAATTTGGAAATAAAAATGAAGACAGTAATGGTAACAGGCGGAACGGGTTTTATAGGCTCTCATTTGGTAGAAAAATTACTCGATGACCAAAAAAATAAAATTGTTGTCTTTGCAGATTATATCGACCCTAAATCATATTTTGTGCATAAAAAAATGCAAAACAGAGTTTCGCTTGTCTATGCAGACATAAGAAAGTTTGATAGCGTGTTTGAGACGATTGTAAAACTCCGTGTAAAACGGATCTTTCATCTTGCCGCTCAATCGGAGGTCGAAATCGGATATCTTGACCCGAAACAAACTCTGGAAACAAATATTATGGGAACTGTTAATGTTCTCGAAGCTGCAAAACTCTATGGAAAAATTGAATCCCTAATTATTACTTCCTCTGATAAGGCTTACGGTAAAAAGGGAACAATAAAGTACAAAGAGACAATGTCTTTAGAAGGAGATCATCCTTATGAAGTATCTAAATCAGCAACTGATCTTATAGCAACTTCTTACTATAAAACCTATCATCTTCCTATTGCTATTACCAGGTTTGGGAACGTTTATGGAGAAGGAGATTTAAACTTCTCAAGGATTATCCCCGATATTTTAAGATCACTCATAACGAAAGAAAAACTTTTATTAAGAAGCGACGGATCTTGTATCCGTGATTATCTGTATGTAAAAGACGCTATCGCAGGATTTATTAAAATTGACCGCGATATCGATAAAGCCCAAGGAGAAGCATATAATTTTAGTTCTAATGATACTCTGTCGGTTATACAAATTATAAAAACGGTTGAAAAAATATTGCGTAAAAAAATTAAGTATAAAATAATGAATAATTCGATAAATGAAATTCCGTATCAATCGCTTGATTCGACTAAAGCAAAAAAACTCGGTTGGCAACCAAAATACTCATTATCATCGACAATTAAAAAAGTTTATCGTTACTACAAAACAATATTATGAACTGTAAATTGTGCAACACTAAAATAAAAAAATTTCTGTCCCTTGGAAAAATGCCGCTTGTTAACTCTTTTTTAAAAAGTACTCGATCCAAAAATCAAACCAGCTTTGATTTATCTGTGGGCTTTTGTCCCAAATGTTTTCTGGTACAAATAATTAATATCGTTCCCCCTTCGAAAATGTTTCGAAACTATCTATATTTTTGGGA
>JAMCZG010000010.1:0-12537 GCA_023485715.1 Patescibacteria group bacterium | reverse complement strand
TGTTTTTATTTTATAAAAAGGTTTTCTCTAACCACAAATGACCTAGTCATGGAAATCGCGAGTAACGATGGTACACAACTCCAGTTTTTCAAACAAAGAGGAATACCGGTTATCGGAATTGATCCAGCTAAAAACATCGCCAAGTTTGCCAATGACAAAGGCATTCCGACTATCGCTGAATTCTTTAATAAGAAGTTTGCAATCGATTACCTAAAAAATAAAAAGAAAAAACCGACCTTGATATTTGGCGCAAACGTACTGGCCCACGTTCCCAGAATTTATGATTTTGCACTCGGCTTAAAAACTATACTTTCGGAAAAAGGAACAGCAGTATTCGAATTCCCATATCTAGAAGGACTGTTTGAAAACAAATTCGATATAATTTATCACGAACATGTATTTTATTACTCTTTACTCGCTCTTCAAAATTTATTTTCAAGCGTAAACCTTACATTGTACGATGTAGAAAAAATCCCGATGCAGGGAGGCTCATTAAGGATTTTTGTTTGTCAAAATAATAATTTTCCGATTTCAAAAAATATAAAAAAAATGATCGAACTAGAAAAAAATAAAAAATACGACAGGTTTATTACCTATTTAAAAATAAAAACAAATATTGAAAAATTAAAAAAAGATCTTACCAACATATTAGTAAAAATTAGGAAAAATAATAAAACCATCGCCGGTTATGGAGCTGCTGCAAAAGGCGTTATTTTGATGAACTATTTTAATATCGGAAGTAATTATCTGACTTTTATTGCAGACCAATCAAAAGAAAAACAGGGGTTATATGTCCCGAGGATTTTGATGAAAGTAGAACCACCGAGTTTTGTGTTCGAGAAAAAGCCGGATTATCTTTTAATTTTTGCATGGAACTTAAAAGATGAAATAATAAAACAGTTTAAAAACTATCAAAATCAAGGGGGCAAGTTTATTGTTCCTATTCCTTCTGTAAAAATTATATGAAAATAAAAAAATTTACAATTTCTGGACCATTATTAATTTATTTAGATAAAAAAACTGATAAAAGAGGGTATTTTCAAAGGATTTTCTGTGAAGATGCGCTTTTAAAGTACGGTGTAAAATTTAATATTGTTCAGGCAAACTCTTCGTTTAACTACAAAAAGGGTACAGTAAGAGGTATGCATTATCAAAAAGCACCCTACCCAGAAGAAAAAATTGTAAAATGTATAAAAGGAGAAATATACGACGTTTTATTAGACATTCGAAAAAATTCAGCGACATTTGGAAAATGGGTCAGCGTTGTTCTCTCCCAAAAAGATAATACTATTCTTTATATCCCTTCTGGGTTTGCACACGGTTTTCAAACACTGACAGACGAAACAGAAATTCTCTATCTTATGTCGGAGTATTATTCGCCAAAAAATTCGACAGGTTACAGATGGAACGATCCTGGCATACAAATAACGTGGCCACTTAAAAAAATTATTATCTCGAAAAAGGACTCAGAATTACCCTTACTATTTAAATAAGCTATGCACACTAAATTATTTTTTCCTACCGGAAAAGAAATGAAAAACTTAAGAAAACACGTTTTATTTGAACCCAAAAAAAATTTAAAACAGATCAGGAGAAGCGCCTCTGTTTGGTTAAAAGCCCATTGGGAGAACAAGCTTTCCTATGAAATAAATTGGCTCGGTATTCCGATAATCCAGTCCGCAGAGGACATGGTCATACTGCAAGAAATTATTTATAACGTTAAACCCGACATTATAATCGAGACTGGTGTTGCTCATGGAGGTTCTCTTATTTACTACGCTTCTATTTTAGAGCTTTTAAACAAAGGCAGAGTTATCGGAATCGATATCGAAATTAGAAAACACAATAAAAGGCTGATCCTTAAACATCCGATGTCAAAAAGGATTGTTCTTATCGAGGGGAGTTCAATTGATAATAAAATAGCAGAAAAAGTGAAAAAATATATTAAAAAGAAAGATAAAGTGCTCGTAATTCTGGATTCTGATCACACCCGTAAACACGTATTAAAAGAGCTCGAAATTTATAACAAGTTTGTAACAAAAGGTAGTTATATTATAGTAGAAGATACTATAATGCCCCAGGTCGCAAATTATAAACACGCAAAGAACCACTATAAAACCGATAACGCAAAAATGGCGGTCGATATTTTTTTAGAAAATAATTCAAAATTCAAAATCGACAGAACATGGGAAAAACTAGGGTTTACGTATTTTCCCGGTGGATTCCTAAAAAAAATAGCTTAATTTTATTATGAAAAATAATCACGACTATAAAACAAAAAAAGGAAATATTCAGGAAGTCATCCCGGTCTTTAAACCTCTAATCGAAAAAGAAGAACTGGACGCCTGCGCCAGAGTGTTCAAAATAGGCTGGCTCGGAATGGGAAGTTTTGTCAACGAGTTTGAAGAAAAAGTAAAAAAATTTGTTAACGCCAAAGACCGATACGTTGTCGCTGTAAATACAGGATATTCTGCATTACATTTAGCTCTTATTTCAGCCGGGGTAAAAGCCGGAGATGAGGTAATTACACCTTCTTTTAACAATATCGCAGATTTTCAGGCCATCTTAGCTGTCGGCGCAGAACCGGTTTTTTGCGATATAGATATCGATACCTTGTGCATTGATTTGGAAAAAGCACAAAAACTAATTTCTAAAAAAACTAAAGCGATTATTGTTATGGACTACGATTGCGTCCTTTGCGATCACGATAGTATTAAAAAATTTGCGTCGAAGAATAGAATTAGAGTCATACATGATGCCGCACACGCGTTTGGGTCGAAATACAAAGGAAAAATGATCGGAAGTTTTTCAGATATATGTGTTTTCAGTTTTGACCCGGTAAAAACTATTACATCCACAGATGGAGGTATAATTATAGTCAAGAAAAAAAAGGAGTACGAAATGCTCCATGAGCTAAGGTTAATCGGGATGAAACAATCCGCTTCTTTAATGTATAAAAATCAGCGAGCATGGACTTACGACGTAGAACATCAGGGTTTCCGTTATCATATGGGAAACTTACATGCTGCGATCGGATTAGCGCAACTCGCAAAAATTATGAAAATTTCCGATACACGACGTAATACGTGTCGTTTTTATAACGAGTATCTTTCTAAAATTAAAGGCATTGTTGTCCCGAAAACAGATTTTAAAGACATCTCCCCTTTTTTGTATTATATTCGGGTACTGGATGAAAAAAGAGAAACCCTGCGGGAATATTTAAAGGAACGGGGAATCGATCGTGTTTATAATTTGCGACCTGGCCATTGGCTCACTCTATTTAAGAATTGCCGAAAAGGAGATCTGTCGATAACAGATCGTATCGGGAAAGAAATTCTTTCACTTCCTCTTCATTCAAAAATGAAAATGATTGATCAAAAAAGAGTTGTCGACATAATTTTGTCTTTTTATAAAAAGAAATGAAAAAACCAACGACTATTTTTATGGGATCAAAACCTGGCGCAGTTGTAGCGCTTTCAATTCTATTAGACCGCGGATGGGATGTAAAGTATGTCGTAATTTCAAAAACAATAACTCATCCCTGGATTGGCGGGAAAACTCTAGAACAGCTTGCTAAAGAAAAGAATATTACAGTAACAACACAAGAAAAACTACCAAAAAAAATAAAGGTAGACTTCGTAATAAGCTATATGTTTCGTCATAGAGTGTCACAATATGTGATCTGTCAGGCAAAAAGAGCTGCATTGAACTTTCACGCTGCTCCTTTGCCCCAATTTGGAGGGTGGGCTTTTTATAATCTCGCCATATTAGAAAACGCAAAAGAATACGGCTGCACGTGCCACTATATGGACAACAATTTCGACACCGGGCCGATATTAAAAGTAAGAAGATTTAAAATTAATGCATCTTCTGAAACCGCCTTAAGTCTTGAAAGGAAAGCGCAGGAAGAAATGATTCTCTTGTTTATCGATTTTTGTAAAATCGCAGAAAAAAATAAAAAATTACCCGTTAAAAAACAGAATAAATCAAAAATGAGATATATGACTCTAAAAGAACTTGAGAAATTAAAAAAAATTCCTAAAAGTACAGATTTAGAAACTATCGATAGATACTCAAGGGCATTTTGGTATCCTCCTTATCCGGGCGCATATGTCAAAATCGGCAAAAATAAAATAGAGATTATTCCCACCGTGAGTAAGGATGAAATCGCAAAATTGTTGCACAGGGATGATCTGGAATACTTATTGAAATTTTACCAGAGCCAAAAAGACAAATCTTAATTTTTGTTGTTATGAATAATCTACAAAGTTTTTTATCAATTTCAGACCAATTTGATGGCTTTTCTCTGGATGAAATTGGACTCCATAAATATTATTTTTTTCCACAATCGAAACAAAATCATTTCCATAGTCTGTGGTGGCAATAATATCTCTACTATCTTTACAACTTAAATAATAAGAATGGACAAAATAAAATCGTGTATTAGAAATAACGCCCTTAAGTAATATCGACCTTTTTTTAATTCTTAAAGTGTTCCAGCCGACATGTGGAATCCTTAAATTAGTACTATTATCAAACTGGAATCTTTTTACTCGTCCATTTATCCAGGCTAATCCGCCTGCATTCCCCTCTTCGCTGAAATTAGAAAAAAGTTGCATCCCAAGACATATCCCAAGAATCGGAGTTTTTTCTTTTAAGACCTTTTTATTTAAAACGTTTAAAAGATTTGATTTTTTTATGTTTTTTATTCCTTTTCCAAAATGACCAACGCCTGGAAGGATAAGCTTATTCGCCTTTTCGATATGCTCTGTTTTTGAGGATACTATCGCCTGTACTTTTAATCTTTCGAATTTCTTGAGAATGGATCTTAAATTCCCCATTCCGTAATCTACAATAACTATCATGTTTTTTGATGATGAAATTATACAACATCTCAATATATTAAGTTGTTTTTACAATTCTCTTTATGTATAATCCTATAACTAATACCAAAAGAAATGATCAGATTAATAAAATCCACATTTTATAAAGAAGAGGAAACAAAGAAAAAATTATGTAATTTCATAAGCACTGCCAAACAATTAAGTTTTGGTCAAGAATGCGAAAAATTCGAAAGAAAATTCGCAAAATGGCAGGGAAGAAAATATTGTATTTTTTTAAACAGTGGAAGTTCGGCAAACCTCGCTATAATTCAAGCCCTTCTTAACTTGGGTAAAATAAAAAAAGGGGACAATGTCGGTTTTTCTGCCCTAACTTGGGCGACAAACGCTATGCCTCTTTTCCAACTCGGATTAAACCCTATTCCGATCGATATCGAATTAGATACCCTAAACGTTTCGAGCGAAAAACTTTCGGAAACACTCAAAAAATATCCGATCAGGATGCTTTTTCTAACAAATATTTTGGGATTCTGTGATGACATCGACAAAATAAAAAAAGTGTGTGACCAGAAAAACATAATTTTAATCGAAGACAACTGTGAATCCCTAGGGACAATTTATAAAGGAAAAAAACTCGGTAATTTCGGCGTTGCGAGCACATTTTCGTTTTACGTTGGACACCACATGTCTACTGTCGAAGGGGGTGCCGTATGTACAGACAGCGATCAATTAGCAACCATGCTAAAACTCGTACGCGCTCACGGATGGGATCGCAATTTAAGCGAAAAAAGGCAAGTAAGAATCCGCAATAAATTTAAAGTTAACTCAAGCTTTTATTCACGATACACATTTTATGATTTAGGTTATAATTTCAGGCCTACAGAAATTAACGGTTTTATCGGTAATTTGCAGATCGAGTATATTGACGAAATTATTAAGAAAAGGAAGGCAAACTTTATAAAAATTGCCATCCCGATCTATTCTAAAACAGATAAATATTATCCGATAAAATTTGACCACATAAATTTTTTGTCTAATTTTGCAATTCCAGTTATCTGTAAATCACAAAAGGTTAGAGATGAATTAGTAAAAAGGTGTGATCAAAAAATTGAGATAAGACCTGTCGTTGGAGGAGATATGACATCCCAACCATTTTTCTACAAATACATAAAACATCTTATTTTTGAAAATCATAACGCGAAACTTGTCCATCAACAAGGATTGTATCTTGCGAATAATCCGGAACTCACCGAACAAGAAATATCCGAAATAATAAAAATTTTCACACATAATTCCCACAATTCTAAGAAATAAGTAGAAGACAAAATGGAAAAAAAATTGATTTTAACAATCGACCTCGAGTGGTATTACAACGGAGACAAAGACGGAAACGGCTATATACGGGAATTTGAGAACATGACGCTTGAGGAAAGATTTAAATACGATAACGGACAAATCGAAAAATCCGTAAGAACTATTCTAAAAACTCTAAAAAAATATAAACAAAAAATAACGTTTTTTTGTCTAGCAGAAATCGATAAAGTATATCCGCGCGTATTAAAGATGATTTATGATCAAGGGCATGAAATAGCGCTCCATTCATATCGCCATGATGAACTTAAGAATGTAAAAACATTGGAAGACGATTTAAAAAAGTGTGAGGTATTCAGAAAAAAATATAAAATTTTAGGTTTTCGAAACCCGAGAATAAAAGCACTAAAAAAACAATATTCATCTTTAAAAAAATTTCATTATAAATATGATTCTTCTGTATACGGAACGACAATATTCGACTTTTCCGGAATAAAAATTCTTCCCGTTTCTGTTTTTCCTTACAAAAATAGAGAAGTACAAAAAATTCCTTTTTCGCTAAATACGAATTTATTTAAAGAAGGCTTCCCTTTTGGATCTGGAATGTTTGTCGGGTCGCTGAGACGACTCGAAAATATTTTTATAAATTTATTTCTTAAAAGATATCAAAAACCTCCATGTATTTTTCTGCATTCTTGGCAGATTGAACAACCTTTTTATCCCAAAAAGTTTATCTTAAAACATCCGTTCATGGTTGCTTATTGTTTAGAAAATAAGAATTTGCTAGAATACTTTTGTAAAAATTATAAACTGATAAGAGTTAAAGATTATATTTATGAATAACCAGAAAAAGTATTGGGAAGAAAAAATTATCAAATGGGAAAAAAATGTTTATCAAGGAAAAAATTATTCTAGACAACCTATATTCGAAAAGATCGCCACTCCCTTCAGAAGAATTTTGAAGACAAGATTGAATACCGCTGAAAAACTCGTATCAAAACATATCAAGAATAAAATTGTTGCAGATTTGGGCTGCGGATCTGGAATTTTTATAATGAATTTATTAAAATATAATCCTAAAAAATTAGTCGGAGTAGATATCGCACCGTCTGCGGTAAAATTCGCAAACGGTAACGTAAAAAAAGAAAGACTTGGTAAAAAAATAAAATTTGTATGTGAAGATGTAAGGAAAAATACCAGAGTTTTAAAAAACGTCGATGTTGTTACCGGTATAGGTTTTATTGATTACTTTAATAGAGAAGAGCTTCAAAATTTACTAAATTCATTAAAAGGAAAAATATTTATGTTTTCTTTCCCGCAGAAAATAATAACACCACGAGAGATACTCCACCGAGTATATTTACTTATGGCATCCTGTCCTGGATCATACAAATATACTAAAAGCGAAATGGATGAGATGATAAAAAAAGCCGGGTTTAAAAATTGGTGGTATTACGACAAGGAAAGTATCCGTTTTGTTACTAATTTACCGAAAAGATGAAAAAAGATTTTTGGAGCCGGAAAAAAGTCCTCGTGACTGGCGGTGCCGGCTTTATCGGAAGCCACGTCGTCGAAAAGTTAGTTGACCGCAAAGCGTTAGTTACAGTTCTCGATAATTTGGAAAATGGAAAAAAATCCAATTTAAAATCTGTACTCAAAAAAATTAAATTTATAAAAGGAGACATTCGTAATATCAAAACCTCACAAAAAGCCTGCAGGAAACAGGAGATCGTAATGAATTTGGCTGCAAAGGTCGGTGGGATCGAATTTAATAAAACCCATCAGGGAACTATGCTTTTTCATAATTTGATAATTCCTTCCGTTATGTTCGAGGCAGCAAGACTGGAAAAAGTAAAAAGGTTTCTTAGTGTTTCGTCTGCCTGTGTTTACCCAAGAAAAGCAATGGTTCCGACCCCAGAGACAGAAGGGTTTATCGACGAACCAGAACCCACAAATAGTGGATACGGATGGGCGAAGAGAATGTCCGAATTACTCGGTAAACACTACGCCGAGGAATTTGGAATGGAAGTTTCAGTTGTGAGACCATATAACTGCTACGGACCAAGGGACCATTTTGATCCCAATACTTCTCATGTAATTCCGGCATTAATAAAAAGAATTTTTGACGGAGAAAATCCGGTTAAAGTTTGGGGAAGCGGAAAACAAACCAGGGCATTTTTATATGTAGAGGATTTGGCCGAAGGCATGATAACGGCTATCGAAAAATATCCAGTCCCCGATCCGATCAATCTTGGGACAGACGAAGAAATATCAATCAAAAATCTTATCCAGAAAATAATTAAAATTAGCGGAATAAAAACTAAAGTTTTATTTGATACCTCTAAACCCGATGGTAGTCCCCGAAGAAATAGTAACAATAAAAAGGCAAAAGAAAAAATCGGATTTACGGCAAAAGTGAAACTCGATGATGGTTTAGAAAAAACAATAGGGTGGTATAAAACAACTCGTTAATTATCTCGTAGACTTATTATCAAAAGCATTTATAAAAACCTTATCCCAGTCATATCTTTTGGCAAATTTGAATGCATTGCGCCGATATGTTTTCATAAGTTTTTCGCTGGATAAAAACTCCACTATTTTTTTCGCAAATTCTTCTTTATTATATTTGACAATAATCCCGCACCGTTCTTTTTCGATAGCTCGTGCAATGTACGGAACGTCTGTGATAGCAACCGGAACACCGGCGCCTAAATAATTTTTTACTTTCCCGGGATCGGTGAAATACGTATAATTACCTTTTTTTTCTTCGTACATCGCGATCGCAATCGCAGCCTTTGCCATTCTATTTTCCACGTCTTTATGGCTCGGGATGTAACCCAGAAAGTCGATCAATTTGCTAACACTTAACTTATGAGATAATTTCTTCAATTCGTTTTCGTATTCTCCACTCCCTATTATCGTAAATTTAACGTTTGGGATCTTCTTATAAATAATCGGTAATGCTTCGATAACAAGTTGTATCCCCTGTTTTTTTAGCAATCCTCCCATATAGATTATTTCGTTTTTGTTAACTTTATCAAAAGAAACACGTTTAATCCTGAAAAAATGAACTCCGTGCAAAACAACAAGTTGATTTGGAAAATCTATATTCCATTTTTTATTTCTCATATCAACCATGACCGGAGACAGATTCCATGTCGAATTTGAATATAGGGCACAAAATTTTTCTAAATTCTCGTAAATCCAGTTTAAGAATTTATTATTAAACCTTTGGGGAATAAAATCGATTACATAATAAATTACTTTATTAATTCTACCGAAAAACTTTAAGATATGACCCGAAAAAGCATTTAAATTACCGAGCCCGAAAAAATAATCTATTTTTCCTTTTATAGTAAAAGACCAATAAAAAGTATAAAAATAATCTTTTATATAAAGAAGTGGTTCGGGCAGTACCCAATGGAATGCAGTTTTTGTTTTAATAAGTTTTCCTTTTTTATAAAATTCTAATCTCGATGATTTTTTACGACTTTCTTTAACGAAAAATAATGGATGAGCAATAAAAAGCAATTCCTCGATACCATGATTTAATAAAAAATCCCGCAGATCGTGTCCAGGCCCGGTTGTCGCCTCGTGTAATACGATAATTGCTTTCTTTCTTTTAAAGTCGATCATGTTTTATTCTGAGTACATTCTTGTCGAAAAAATATTTAATATTATAAACAAAAAAAACCAATATAATATTATTTTGTTATTATTAAGCCTATCTCTCTTCGTCCATAAAGGGAACAGAACCGAAAAAGCCCCGAGTAAAATAAATATTCTATAGACAACGTATGAGAACCCAAAACTTACTTCCCAAGTACTCGCGAGCGCTGGCAAGCCGACTAAAAAAATAAAAATGAAAGAAATTAGAGATATTTTTTTATATTCATCCATTATGACGTTTGCGATCGCGATAATAAGAAAAGGGTAAAAAGGGTATCTATACCATCCGTGAGCTGGCTCATTAGGAATCGCGAAAATATACATAATTAAATAACACAAAAACGGAATCAATAACAAATAATGTTTTTTAAATTCTTTTGAAAGCAAAAATATAGAAAACCATCCAAAAAATATCCAACCGTCTAAATAATATCTATCGACTAAAAGAGGATCCCTAAAAATTGAGAAAAAACCAGAAAAGCTGATGTCATACCTTGCTATCTGTAATTTCCATAAATTAATAAAGAGCTCTTTATCCAAATACAATCCGTAAACGATAAAAATAGAAAATATTATAACCGTGATCGACCCGACTAAAAACGCATCTTTCCATTTTCCTTTATACGAAAGAAGCATCGACAAAGATAGTCCAACGACTAACCACGGCACTTTGGCTAGAGACAAAAGACCAGCAATTACTGCGGCCGTATTTCTCAGGGTTTTGTTGCCAGTTTTTAAATATCGTATGATTAAATAAAGGGATAAAAGCCAAAAGGGAATAAGGAAATTTTCGTTCTGGACAATACGAGATCCGATAACCAGAGTCGGAATTGTCGCATATATTAAAGACGCCAATAAGGCAACTCCCTTTCCGTAAACTTCTCTGCTTAAAATAAAAATCATAAAAATTGAGAAAACACCTAAAATCAGGGCGAGGGGGCGAATTTTATTAAGAGTTACATCGAGCATGTCTTTAGCTCCGTTGAGTAAAGAAAAAGATCCTGCTATAAGACCGAATAACGGAGGATGTTCAAGATATGGCTCGACTATCCAAAAGGCCGCGCCCTGATAACGAAGGTGGTACCTGTTGTTATACTGCGGTTGAGCAGACCATGAAACCGGTACGTGTTTTTGAATAATGTTAATTCCTAACCAAGTCCAGGCAAATTCATCAAAGGTTGCACCGTGTCTTGGAAGAACCGTAAAGTTATGAAATCTAAGAAAAAAACCGAGGAGTAAGATTATCGCCAAAAAAACATAAATTCTTGATTTAAAAAATTTACGAAACATGATATAAATAGTTCTATGCAATATTTATTGTTTCTAATCATACCATTTTTTAGCTTTTTACTTCAATCTTATCCTAGGTTTATTAATAAATATTTTGGCGTCGATGTTTGGACAAGAATGATCGAAGCAGACATTATTAGAAAAAATAAACACAGGATCCCGATGAAAAAAATAGAAGACAGATTTATGCTCCACGGATATTTCAACTATCCGCCGGTTTTCCCCTGGATTTTTTCTTTTTTCTCAAAGAAAACATTACTCGAAATTCAGGGCTACATCGCGCCATTTTTTGACTGTCTGCAAAATATTTTAGTCGCAATAATTACTTTCCAACTAACTGGCAGATTAGATCTTGCGATAATTTCGCAAATAATATATTCAACAATCCCTCTTTTAGTCTTAGAAAACTGCTCTCTGAGCCCTCGGTCTTTGGGATATCTTAATTTCACTCTCGCCTTTTATCCGCTTCTTCTTTATTCCGTAACGCCTAATCCCGTATATATAATTGCAGGAATATTATTTACCATCCTTATATTTTTTACTCATAAGTTTGCTACTCAATCTTTATTTTTTATAACCGTATTTTTTTCCATTTTCGAAGGAAGACCGTTTTATATTCTCATTTTTATATCTGGACTGATTGTTGCAATCATAATCAGCAAAGGATACTATTTTAGAATTTTCAAAGGTCATGTAGGGAATATTTATTTTTGGGTTAAAAATTATCAGTACAGGTTTTCACATCAGATAAGAGGCCTCATTAAATCTCGCGAACAAACCGATTTTGTAGGACAAGTGTATTTCCTTCTTTTGAAATTTTCGCCCTTAACATTAATCGGCACAAATTTGTGGATGATTTTTGTTTTTGTTTTCTTGCTCGGAAGATATTTAAATCTTAACCCTATTTTTTTAGAAAATCCAATATATTACAAAATGAGTGTTTGGGTTATTTTTATGTATATTTTGTCCATTATTGTCCTCTCGTTTAAAAGACTAACGCCGATCGGAGAAGGACAAAGATATCTCGAAATGACCGTTGTTCCGTCGTCTGTTATTGCAACTGTAACTCTTACTCAGCTTAACAAAATCACGGGCTATATTTCACCACAGCTTGTCTTTTTTTCGATTCTATTAATAAATCTAACTGTTATAGTTGTCTTGCAGTGGAAAGCTATTATTAAAGACAAAAATAGAACGATGACAAAAGACATGAATAAAATCTTTTCATTTCTGGACGGTCTTAAAATAAGACCAAAAATTTTATGTATCCCCCACCAAATAACAACAATGGTTCTTTACAACATAAAAAGGGGCGAGGTTTTGGTCGATATAGAGGCGGGAACTTTGCAAAAAATATCCGATGTTTTTCCTATATTGCAATCGAGCGTCAAAGACATCGCTAAAAAATACGATCTGAATATTTTGG
>JAMCZG010000038.1 GCA_023485715.1 Patescibacteria group bacterium | reverse complement strand
CCCGGCGAGGTAAAAGTAACAGCGATAAGAGAATTCCGCGCCGTTTCGGCAAATTCATAACGTTGGTTTTGGTTTTGACTACTAATTAAATTTAATCTCCAATTTGCTTCTTGACAACGTTGTGTTTTCATTGTATTTTTAACCTAATTCAAATAGAAAATTGAAAGGGGGTGAATATACTTGACTAAAAGAGATTTAATAGACCTCGTTGCTAAAAAAGCTAATCTTACCAATAAGGCAGCGCGGGAGTCAGTGCAAGCTTTTCTCAATGCGATTAGAGATTCTCTAAAACGCGGTGAAAAGGTTGTTATTACAGGATTTGGTACTTTTTCGGTTAGAAAAAGAGCAGCAAGACCGGGACGAAATCCAAAAACCGGAGAAAAAATTACGATCGCGGCTAGAAAAGCTCCTGGTTTTACAGCCGGAAAAACATTAAAAAAGATCGTTAGATAGAATTTTATCTAATACACATATAAAAAGAAGTTTCCTAAATTTTGGGGAAGCTTCTTTTTTTAATATAGAATCCATAAAAATAGTCTAGGAAGAGAGTAAGCCAGATTCTGTTCTATCCGCAATCTATCTCGGTTATGATTATTAGTCACCTACCGGTCCGGCTTTGCACCGGACTGCCTTCGAACATCGGTACTAGGTAAAGCGCGTCAGTACCTTTCGGAAGTTGCAGCAGGTAGGATTGCCCGTTTCACTCTCACTCGTCTCTGTTGCTCTCAGGTTTTGTCAATTCAAAACCTGTTCGTAATCGCACATGTGAGCAAACGTTTACGAAACTAGCTATTTGCCTTCGACTTCGCTCAGGCAACCCTGAGTTCCATCGAAGGGTTCTAGTCAGAGCTTACGCTCCAACCCCGGCTTTACACCTGTCTGGACTTTCCTCTCCGATTTAATATCGGAGTAGCAGTCTTCTTCCTAGACTGCCAGTATTATAGAAGGTTGTGGGTTAAAAATCAAGTCAATCCCTGGGCCGAACAGAGGATTTTGTATTCGCAATTTTGACAGATCGCCGAACGATTGCATTTAAAATCGCTGTTTTCGATTTCTTTAACCTTTTCCAATATATATTCTTCGGCCTCTTCGAGTTGTTTTTTAGTTCTTGTTGTTGATATTTTTTGACCTCTTTCTAAATAACAAAGCGACAATACAATCTCTTCCGGTTTTTTGTTAAAAACCTTTTCATTGATTTTTGTAGCTGCCAAAGCGTATGTAGTTAACTGTAGGTCCTTGGCAATGTTTTTTTCAGTCGGTATATTATTTCCGGTTTTATAGTCGATGATTTCTATTTTATTCTCGCCAATTTTGTCGACGCGGTCGATTCTGCCGCCGACTTTTAAATTTTTAATAAAAAAGTTAAACGGATATTCGAGTATTTGGGTCTTGATCGATTTTGGATTAAAATTTTCCTTTAAGTAATTTAAAAGAATTAACTTGGCTTTTTCGAATGCGGCTTTTTCATGAGACTTGCTTAAGTATCCATCGTTAATCCAATTTTTTTCCAGCAATTTTTCACTTTCCAAAATTTTTATTTTCTCGCCCCTTAAAACTAATTGATAAAAATCGCGAAGAGCGCAATGAAGAGTTATGCCAAAACTTTGGGCCGCACTCGGAGGAGTCGGAATTTTTAATATATACCTTAATTTGTAATGCAAAGGACAAATTTCAAAAGTCTGAATCTGTGAATAAGAGATATAATTTATCTTTGTAATAATTCTATTAGTCGTTTTATTTTTTTCTGTTAAGGGAGTTGCCCATTCGAGTAGAGATAATTGATTCGACAGTTCTTCTGTCTTTTTTTGTGAAATAATTTTTTCGATACGATTTTTTCCGATGATCTCGGAAACAAACGGAGATATTTTCCGCTCCCGTTTTCCTTCGCCATAATAATTAGATGCTGTTAAAAATAAAAGATCGCGCGTTCTAGTCGCGCCAACATAAAAAAGCCTTCTTTCTTCCTCGAGATGATAATCTCCGACTGGTAAAATTTCTTTTATTAAGTCTTGGGGGATAGGAATTTGCTCTTTACGTTCTCGCGTCGGAAAACGTTGTTCGACAAGATTTACCAAAAATACAACAGGGAATTCCAATCCTTTGCTTGAATGTATGGTCAAGATATTAACAGCGTTATTTTCGCTCCAATCGATATCGGTTGCAAGCGGACTTTCTCCCATTTGCATTGAAAGATCAATCCAGTCTACAACCGCAAAAACAGATGCGTCTTCGTGTTCTACTTCGTAAGTTTTCAATTTATCAAAAAACCTAGCGATATTTTGAGATTTTCTTTCGTCACTTTGGGTTTTTGACGAAATAATTTTTTTAAGAAGTCCAGAATCTTCTAAAAAATAAAAAAGAATCTGGCCGGCTGTATCTTTAGACACTCTTTTTATATGTTTTTTTATCATCTCGTTGATGTTTTTTATTGTTTCTTTTGTTGTGGGTTTTAAAAATATTTCATCAGATTTCTCCAAAGCTTCAAAAAGCGTATAATTTTTTCTTTTTGCTAAATTTAAGAGACTTGCAATCTCGATCCCTTCAAAATTAAAAATCGGATTTATTAAAACCCTGTAAAGGGAGGCAGAATCTTCAAAGTTATACAGGACTTTTAAATAAGCGATTAAATCTTTTATTTCATCCTGATGAAAAAGTTTGCCTGGGCCTAAAAATTGGTATGGGATTTTTATTCTTTCAAAAGCCCTCGTAAAGGCTCCGGAATGATCGTTTGCACGAACAAGTATCGCAATGTCTGAATATTTATGCTCTTTACTTAATTCCTTTATTTTTTTTGCGACAAATTCGGCTTCGTCTTCGACCCTTTTACTAGAAGAAAATCCGATCTCCTCGCCTTTTATTCCGCGTTCGGAAACGAGTTTTTTATTAATCTTTTCTTTTATCTCAAGCCTATCAGGGTTATTGTTTTGAATTAAATTATAAGACGAGTCGAGTATTTCTTTTGTTGATCTATAATTCTTAATAAGCGTTATAACTTTCGCATCTTTAAAATGTTCTCTGAATTGGATAATGTTTGAAATCGCAGCGCCCCTCCATCTGTAAATAGCTTGATCGTCATCACCGACAACTGTGATATTTTTCTTTTCGCCGGAAAGAAGAATGGCTAACGTATTTTGTGCAAAATTAGTATCCTGAAATTCATCGACTAAAATATATTTAAATTGACTCTGGTAATTTTTAAGAATATTTTTTCGGGTCCGAAAGAGGGTTAAAGTATTGCTTATTAAGTCTGAAAAATCCATAACTCCTTCTTTAATTTTTAGCTCCTCATAAATTTTATAGGCGCTAGCGAGTTCTAGTATTTTTTTTGTTTCTTCAATTTCTTCATCGATTTCTTTTTTAGAGTATTTATTTACATATTCGAGATATTGTTTTGGCGATACGTCTTCATCTCTGAGACGACTAAAATGTTGTAAAAGGCTTTCTAGAAATTTGTTTGGGTTTCCGAGTGGGCGAAAATATTCGAGATTAAATTTAAATAGATTTTTACGCAAAAATAAAATGCTTTCTGCTTCTGTCATAAGTTTGTATGACGGACTAAGACCGATATGAATCGCTTCGTTTTTTAAAATCCTATCGCAAAAGGCATGGAAGGTTGAGATCCACATTTGCGTATAACCATAAGGCATAGCAATATCGACACGCTCCTGCATTTCTCTTGCAGCTTTTTCTGTAAAAGTTAACGCCAAAATTTCTGACGGAAGAATTTTTTTTTCGAGGATTAAATATTTAATCCTTTCGGTTATGACTGTTGTTTTGCCGGTGCCAGCCCCTGCGATTATTAAAAGCGGTCCTTCCCCGTGTTTGACTGCATCTTGTTGCTCTTTGTTTAGTTTGACGTCTGCCATGCAGCTATTTTACCACAGAATTAACTTATTAATTATTTTAAAATCCGACATTATTCGACAACTATAGTTCCTGTTTGACTCGGATTTAAGTGGTTATGGTATCCATACGTTCCCGCCTTATCAAAAGTTAATTGCACCGACGAGCCATCGTCAAATTCTCCAAGATTTAAGGGAGAATAATTTTGGTGAGTCGGGTGCGGATCGGAATTAACCGTTACAAGTTGGCCGCTTTTGTTTAACCATGTAACAACGGTGCCTGTTTTTACTGTTATCACATTAGGTTCATATCCAGACTGAGTAACTGTTATAGTGCTTTGATTTTTTGGGATACCAGTTGGCAGTGATTCATTAATTGTATTTTCTGTCGATGATAAATCTTGTTGTTTTGTCGATTTGTTTGTTAATAAAAGAATACCGCCGCCGATTACGATCAGAATAACGATCGCAAATAAAATAATCTTATTCATTTTTCACCCCCTTTCTTTCATTATAGCATGGCATTCTTCTGCAAATGACTCTGTAATTTAAATCACTTATTTAATCCGCTATAATATTTATATGGCATCTAATTCATCTTTTTATTTAAGGTTTGTAAAAAAAGAAAAAGTCTCAAAAGATGCTTATACTTTTTATTTCGATCGCTTCCGGCAGAAAATCGATTTTCTTCCCGGTCAATTTACGCAAATATTTCTGCCTATAGAAGACAGGGAAAGAGGGAATTCGCGTTATTTTACAATTTCTTCATCACCTTTAAATAGAGAATTCATAACCATTACGACAAGAATAATCCAGAGCAAGTTTAAAAAAACCCTCTTTGAGTTAGTGCCGGAAACAGAGGTTAAATTTATAAAACCGTCCGGAGAGTTTGTTTTTAGGGAGGAAGAAACAGAAAACAGAATTTTTTTAGCAGGAGGAATAGGGGTTACGCCATTTCATAGCATGATAACATATATTGCGGCAAAAAAAATAACAACACCGGTTATTCTATTGGCATCATTTTCTACAGTCGAAGACGCAGTGTTTTATGATGAATTTAGGCAAATATCAAAGTCGAACAATAATATAAAAATTGTTTATACGATTACAAAACCGGAAGAGTCAAAAACTCCGTGGACGGGAGAAATAGGGAGAATTTCCGATAAACTTATAAAAAAATACGCTACAGATATTGCGCACTCGTCTTTTTGGATCGCCGGACCGCCTGCAATGGTTACTTCGATTTTTGAGATAGTCAATCTTTTAGGTGTTCAAAAAGAAAAAATCCATAGAGAAAATTTTACGGGATACTAATCTTCGATTTTGATTTGTTCTTTTTCGATTTTTTCTTCTAAAGAATGGGTGGACTGGAGTTTTTGACCAAGCCTCGTAAAACCCGTCAGTACGTTACTAAATTGTGAGGACGCATTATTAATATGTTTTCCTAAAACTCCCATATTTTCATCAACTTTTGTGTAATCTATTTGCAAAGCCCTTAGCATTTTAAAAACTTCGCGCGATCTGCTTTCGATTTTCTTTCCCTCGAAAGACAAGAGAATTGTTTGCAAATGGGCGTATAAAGTGTTTGGAGAAACGATGTATGCTCTGGATTTTCTTGCGTAATCCAAAATATCCGGATCACTAACTATTTCGTAATAAACAGTTTCGCTCGGGACGTACATCAATGCAAAATCCATCGTTCCTTCCTCGGGCAATATATACTTTTTTGAGATTGCATCGATGTGCTTTTTGACGTCTCTACAAAATTCTTTTTTATACATATTCTCGTCGGATTTGTTTTCGGCCTTTGCCATCTTTTGGAAATTTTCCATCGGAAATTTTGAATCGATCGGCAAAATTCCTGCATCAGTTTGAATTGCTGCATCGACCTTTTCGCCGGATTTAAATTGGTATTGTAAGTGAAAACTATTTTTCGGAAACATTTGGGAAATTAGGTCCTTTAAAACCTGTTCGCCGATATTACCCCTAAGTTTTGGACTTTTTAAAAACTCCTGGAGTTCTTTCATGTTTCTTCCGATTTCGCTCATTTGTCCCACTTCTTTTCCCACATCCCTGATAACCGCGGCGGCTTTATCGAGTCTTTCGTTTAATTGTTTTGAATTTTCCTGAAGAGTTTTTACCATGTGGGTCGAAGAAGAGTGAAGAGTTTCGTTTACTGCTTTATTTGTTTTATCGAGGGTTGATTGCATGCTTTTAAGCCACTCCAAAAGTGCTTCGTCTTGTTTTGGCTCATTCATCTCAGAAAGTTTTTTATTTAAAAAGTATAATATCGCTGCGAATCCAGCAACGATAAAAATGATAATTAAAACTTCAGTGGACATGAACCTATTTTACCACAGTTTAGGAAATGTCGATTATTTGAAATATAATTCTGGGTTAACAGTGATTTTACTCCAGTGAACTGGTTTATAATTAAAGAATGCCGCTGTGGCTATTATGGCAGCATTATCGGTTGACAAATTTTTCTCGGGTGCAAAAAATTTAATCTTTAGATTTAAATCTTTAATTGACAATAAAAATTGTTCACGTAGCCTTTGGTTAGCAGATACACCGCCGGAAATAAGAATCGATTTCACTTCTAATTTCTCCGTGGATTTCAGAGTCTTGGTAGTTAAAACATCCACAATCGCTTGCTGAACGCTCGCAGCGATATCGGAAATTATTTTTTCATTAGGATCTTTTATTTTTTGAACTTCGCGAAAGACAGCAGTTTTAAGACCCGAAAAAGAAAAATTAAAATCATTTGAGTCGATCATGGGTCGCGGAAAATTAAAAGCTTTTGGATTTCCGTTAAGCGCAGTATTTTCAATCGCAGGCCCTCCGGGATAAGAAAGGTTTAAAAGTCTTGCAATCTTGTCAAATGCTTCTCCAGCCGCATCATCCAGCGTTCCTCCAATTAGTTTTAAATCGCCGTGATTTTTCATTAATACCAAATCTGTATGTCCTCCAGAAACGACTAGTGCAAGAGCAGGGAATTCAACCTCGTTTTGTACAGAAGAAGTTCTAATAAAGTTAGCATAAATATGTCCGATTAAATGATTAACCGGGATTATCGGTTTTTTCCAAGAATAAGAAAGGGTTTTTGCGGTTTCGACTCCGACCAAAAGCGAACCGATAAGACCTGGTCCAACAGTCACCGCGATAGCATCGATTTCTTCTATCAACGCTTTTTTAATAACTGGAATCATGTATTTTATTTGTTCGCGTGCAGCTATCTCAGGAATTATTCCACCGGTTTTAGAATGTAAATTAAGAGAAGACGCGACAATATTTGATATTATTTTTGTTTTTGTGTCTTTTGGTTTTGCTTCGATTATCGAAGCAGCGGTTTCATCACAAGAGGTTTCGATGCCCAAAATTTTCATCGATTTTAAAGGTTTTCTACTTTTATTTCATCCCCGTTTTTAAATCCGTATTTCTTTGATAGCCCTGCATTAATTTCTAAAACCATATCGGCTTGGGTCTCCGGTTTATATATCGGTATTTGTTGTATATTCTGATTGGGTACTGGGGCATTTTCGACAATAGTAACGATCTTATTTTTATTTATATAAATTATGTCAATCGGAAATTTCATGTTTTTCATCCAGAACGGATAGTAATCTGGTTTTTCAAAAACAAATAGCATTCCCTGATTCTCCGGAAGTGATTGTTTTTCGGAAAGACCGGCTTCTGTTTGCTCAAGCGTTTTTGCAACTGTAACAGAAAATTTTTGATCTTTTATTGTAACGCTCGAGCTTTTTAGAAATGGAAACTGATTAGTTTTAAAGTAACCGCTTAAATATGTACCTAAAAGCGCGATTACAAACAATATTCCAAAAAGTATTAGTATTTTTTTCATAGATTAAATAAGTTTTGTGACTTTTGTCGTCGAGTAATCTTTAATTTCTTCGATCACGTCGACAACCTTTGCTCCGATTGCCCTCGCGTGTCCTTCTTTTAGATTCCGTTTAGGATCACCCTTTGTAGTTGCGATTATATCAGGTTTTAATCGAATTATTAAGTCCCTGTAGTCACTATCTGTTTTTAGGAAGGGAATTGTTACAATATAGTCCACCATTATAAGATAAGTAAGCATTTCAGCGCGGTCTGCCTGGGTGTTTATCGGACGGCTATTGCCTTTCATATTTCGTATTTTTTCATCGCTTTCGACTATTACAAAAAGAACGTCTCCTTGTTTTTTTGCTGCGTTTAAAAACTTGACATGACCAAGGTGTAAAATATCAAAACATCCTCCGACCAAAACAATACTTTTATTCTGTTCGTTTAATTTTTTACTAATTTCTACTGCCTGGTCGATATTTACTATTTTATTCATTTACTCTTTTGTACCTTTTAAATAAACCGCAGCCCAGGGTCGGAAATTAGAGACAAATTTGTCCGAAGTTATAATTCTGCCGTTTTTTGTAACCTGTCTTGTAAAATAAGTATTCATTCCGTTTGCGGAAAAATCGATCTGTTTTATAATCCCTTTTTGAAGACTGGGGTCGTCTTGATAAACCGGGGGAAGCGCGGGGGACTGCGATACGACGACTGGTTTCTCGATTAAAACTTGTCTATTATCTTTTGTTCCGTAAAGGAAAAAAGTCAGCCTCAAATTGTCCTGGTCGACTGATGTTTGAATAAGCAGAGAATTTCCCGTATCATTTTTAAACTTTAAATCTACGCTCGGTGCGTAAACAGTAGCATCCAATCCGGGTGCAGAATCCTGTTCGTAATAACCGACTCTGTACGCGTGGGCGTGCCGCTCAGTAATAGGTAATCCTGCATTCAATGCCGCCCGAAAAAGAGTAGTTGAGACTTGGCATACTCCTCCACCGTCACCTAACACAGTTTTTCCGCTTTGAATTACATATGCTTGTTTGTAGCCAGTCGCCGCGGAAATATCGCCGACAGCATTATTAAACGAAAAAACTTCGTTAGGTGCGATCAAAACTCCGTTAAGTTTTGTCGCAGCTAGGGTAACGTTATGGATTCTTTCGGGAATCGAATGCTGGAATAACGACGTGCCGCTTGCAACGAGCTCTTTTATTCCTAGATTATTTGCCTTGTCTGTTGTCACTTTTGGTTCAACGACTTTAATTATTAATGGAAAGACGATTGTTAAAGGCTTTTCTGTTGAAATAATTCCAGGAATTTTTGCGGCTAAATCGCTTTTTAAGGATTCGATATCGACTTCCTGTCCATTGCTGGAAGGTCTAAACGCAGTAACTTTCCCATCTTGGAAAGTAAACAGTGCATCTGTCGGCGCGATCGTTAATTTTTTTATAGTCGGAGAGAGGACATTCATTAAATAATTGTCAGAATAATGATAAGAAGACGATAAGTTTACCCCATTAACATAAGCTTGAAATATTATAGCGATATCAGAAAGCAAATTTTTTGTTCTACCGATGCTGTATGCCTGATTTGCTAATAAATCTTCATCGTAGCCTAATCCAAGTTGTTTTGCGGTAATTACGATATTTTCTCTTCCGTCGGTAAAAACAAATTTTGTATCTGCAATTCGATTATTCTTTTCGGCGAAAAAACTTCGGACATCCTCTTTTGTTTTATGCCCGAAATTAATGCCATTGATCATCACGCCCGGATAAACGACATTTTTATGAGTGTTTTGGAAAATTATAAAGATAAAGCTCGCGCAAAAAAAGAGTCCTAAAACCGCTCCGACCACAAACCAAAAACTCCCTTTAATAAAGCTAAATACTCTTTGTTTACCGGATAAATTAATTTTATTTTTGCCCTTTTTCATTTGAACTGAATGTTCATTTGGTATTATACTATAAAAAATGAACGAAAATACCGTATTCCAGAATACAACCGGCGAGGGGGATGAGAACCCGATACCGCAACCACCGCAAGGCCAAGTGCAGGTTGCGCCGCAGCAGGTCGGAGAAAATTTAGGTCCACCACCACTCCCTTCGGGCATATTTTCCCTTGGTAATATATTGAAAATAGTTTTGGGGATAGTAGTTTTAGCGATAATCGGTTTTGTAATTTTTCAATTCGTACTACCAATTTTTTCACAAAATAAAAACGAGAAAGTAACTTTAACATATTGGGGTCTTTGGGAAGAACCTTCGGTTTTTCAATCGATAATTTCTGATTTTGAAAGAGAAAATCCAAATATAAAAATTGAATATTCAAAAATGGACAAGAAACAATACCGAGAGAGACTAGCCGCAAGAATCGACAATAACACCGGACCGGATATTTTTAGATTCCATAATACATGGCTTCCTGAAATATCAAAATATTTATCACCATTATCTAGCGACGCGATAACGCAGGATGAATTTAAAAAAAATTTTTATCCCGTTACTCAAACAGATCTAATTCAAAACGGTGCGATTTACGGAATTCCACTCGAAATTGATTCGCTGTCTCTTTTTGTTAATACGCAAATTTTTAAAGACGCAGGTGTTCAAATTCCCACGTCTTGGGACGATTTTATTAAAACCTCAAAAGCGTTGACGGTAAAAGGCGAGAATGGAAAAATTAAAACAGCAGGGGCTGCTTTGGGAACTTACGATAATATAGATCACGCCCCTGACATCATTTCGCTTCTTTTTTTACAAAACGGAGTAGATTTATACGATATTTCGGCCACTTCGAAAAAAGCGGTTGACTCTTTGGATTTTTATACATCTTTTGCTAAGGGAGAAGGAAGCGTTTGGGATTCAACTTTAGATTCTTCGATGCTCGCTTTCGCAAACGGCAGTCTTGCGATGTATTTCGGGTATTCATGGGATGTATTCATGATCCAGGCTTTGAATAAAGACTTACCTTTTCAAGTCGTTCCGGTCCCGTACTTGACAGATAGAAAAATGACGATCGCAAGTTATTGGGTAGAAGGAGTGTCGGTTAAAAGCAAGCATCAAAAAGAGGCGATGCTGTTTATGAAATTTTTGTCCAGAAAGGAAACAGAGCAAAAACTATATTCAGAAGAGTCAAAAACCCGACTTTTTGGCGAACCGTACGCAAGGGTAGATCTTATGGATTCACTAAAAGACAATAAAATTGTTTACCCGTTTGTTAGTCAGGCTCCAAACGCCAGGTCTTCTTTTTTTGCTTCTGATACAGAAGACAACGGATTAAATCAACAGATGAACGTTTATTTAGGAGATGCTGTTAGATCGATTTTGGGGAATACTTCGCCGGAAACCGCGGTCGAAACCCTGTCCCAGGGAGTCACCCAGGTGCTACAACAATACGGAGAATAATCTTCGATCGCCAAAAAAATATAAAAATTTTGTGAGACCAAATTAATATATAGTATAATTCTGGCGTGACAAAAGAAATTAGAGAATCGATTTTGCGGACAATTATTTATTCCGACATTTTTGATTATCCCTTAACTTCTGTTGAAATTTGGAAATTTTTAATAAGCAGTAAAAAAATCAATAAAAAAGAATTTCTTAAAAATTTTAACAAAATTCCAGATTTAATTTCAAAAAAAGGTAAATTTTATTTTCTAAAAAATAGGAAAGATATTATTAAAAAAAGAATCGAAAGAGAAAAAGAGAGCGATAATAAATTAAGAATCGCAAAAAAGGTTATCTCATATTTATCGAAAATTCCGACAATTTTGTTAATCGGGATAAGCGGAACGGTCGCGATGAAGAATGCCGAGAAAGAGGAGGATATCGATTTGTTCATAATCACAAAAAAGAATTCTGTTTGGATAACACGTTTTTTTATACTATTCATTCTTGAAATATTAGGCCGGCGTCGAAAAAGAGAAGATATAAACGTCATCAATAAAATTTGTGTAAACATGCTAATCGATAAATCGATGATTTCTTTTAAAAAAGATAGGCAAGATTTATACACTGCCCACGAGATTGTTCAGATGAATCCGGTTTTCGACAAAAATAAAACTTATCAAGAATTCATAATTTCTAATATTTGGGTAAATAAATTTCTTCCCAATTCAACAAAAATTAATATGTTGAGTTACAAAGAGACAAAAAAAGAAGAAAGAAATATATTTAATAAATTAGCTTATAGAAACCTAAATTTATTTTTTAAAAAACTACAAATTTCTTATATGAAAAAACACAAAACAAGCGAAATACTTCTAGATAATTTTATAACCTTTCATCCGGTCGACGCAAAAAATAAAGTGTTGTCGTTGTATAATGTCAGAATTAAAAAATATGCAAAGATTTAAAATGTCGGTTTGCGGGGGAACTTTTGACCATTTCCATAAAGGACATAAAGAATTTCTAAAATTTGCGTTTTTAAAAAGTTATAAAATTATTATCGGAATAACAAGCAACCGCTATATTAAAAAAAACAAGATACAGGACGGAATCGAGCTGTTTAATGTTAGGAAAAAAAATCTTACCGATTACTTATCGAAAGAAAAATTTTCGGATAGGGCAGAAATAATCGAAATCGACGATGTTTTTGGGCCGACCTTATCCAAAAAAATACCGGCCCAAGCGATTGTTGTCTCCCCTGATACGCGTAAAAACGCCGAAGTTATAAACGAGTATCGAAAAATAAAAAAACTCCCAATGCTTAAAATAATTACTTGCCCTTTTTCTGTTGCGGAAGATAAAAAACCAATTTCTTCCAAAAGAATAAGAAAGGGCCAGATTAATAGGGATGGTAGGCTTTATATAAAACAAAGTTGGTTGGAAAATAGATTAATGCTCCCCAAAAATTTACGTGCCAAGCTAAATAACCCGTTTGATGTTTTAATCAAAGATTTTAAAAAATATACCATAAAACATAAAATCGATCTGTCAAAATCGGTAACGGTAGGCGATTATATATCTAATTTTTTTCTATCAGAATCTCTGAGGCCAAAAATTTCCGCAGTCGATTTTCGCATAGAAAGAAAGATAATATTTTCGGATTTAAAGGAAATCGGATTTTCTGGTAAAGAAAAAGTCTTTAAAATATCTTGTCCTGCTGGATGCTTAACCCCCGAACTTTTTAAATCTATAAAACACATTTTTGACATCGTCGATGGCAATAAGAATTTGGTCCTTAAGATTGACGGCGAAGAGGATCTTTCAGTGTTACCATTCTTGCTTTATTCCCCGCTTGGTTTTTCAATTTTTTACGGTCAGCCAGGAAAAGGAGTGGTAGTTATAAAAGTTAAAGAGTCGGTAAAGGAAAAAGCATATTTTTACGTAAAAAACTTTAAAATAGCCTCATAATTTGCCCTATTACTAGAGGTTATTGACAAAGATTTTTCTTTGGTATAACATTCAATTCGTTTTAATTTAATATAAATTTGTCCCCTCGATTAAACTAATATTGAGGGTTTTTTTAGAACTAATTATGAACAATAAAAAGATTTACTTAACCAAAGAAGGACTGGAAGAGCTAAAAAAAGAGCACGATGACCTTACAAAAATAAAAAGGCCGGAAGTCTTGGAAAGAGTTACGCAAGCGAGAAACATGGGCGACCTTTCGGAGAATGCCGAATATGTTGCAGCGCGCGACGAACTTTCTTTTATCGATGGCAGAATCGAAGAACTCAGTGAATTGTTAAAACAAGTAAGTTTAATTCACGAGAGTTCTTCTAAAGGCGGAAAAAAGACCGTAAAACTCGGATCAAAAGTTACGCTCCACGTCGACGGTAAAAAAGAGGTCTTTATGTTGGTCGGGGAATGGGAAGCAGACCCAAAAGATAAAAAAATTTCCCACGAGTCCCCTCTTGGAAAAGCTTTAATCGGAAAAGAAATCGGCGAAAAAGTGCAGGTCGATGCACCAGCTGGTAAAATCAATTACACGATTGTGGATGTGGACTAGGTTTTTTAAAACATTTTTTTAGCTCGTTTTTTATAAAACGAGTTTTTTGTTGGGAAAAGGAGTAAAATATAGGTATGTTTTGGGCTGATAAATTACTTGAAGGACGAAAAGGCAGAGAATGGATTAACGACGCGTGGACACCGTCTGGAATGATTCACATGGGGGGACTAAAAGGGCCGATTATCCACGATGTTCTTTTTAGGATTCTTAAAGAACAAAAAAAAGATGCAAAATACACTTTTGGTTTTGACGATTTTGATCCGATCGATGGTCTTCCTCAGGAACTTCTGAAATCCCACGAAAAATATATGGGAGTGCCCATTTTTATGGTTCCGTCCCCGGATGGTAAGGGATCGTTCGGTGATTTTTTTTGCAGTAAAATGCTGAAGCTTTTTAAAGACCTCGGAATAGCAGCGGAGATTTATTACGCAAGTGATTACTATAAAAAAGGGGTCTATAACGACGCGATAAAATTAGTTTTAGACAACGCGGAAAATATTAGAAAAGTATATGAAGAAATTTATAAGAAAAAAATTGCCCTGGACTGGTATCCGTTTCAGGTAATTTGTCCAAAATGCGGGAAACTCGGAACGACAAAAGTGGTGGATTGGGATGGTGAAAAAGTTACATATATTTGTGATAAAAATTTAGTTAAATGGGCAGAAGGTTGCGGAAATACCGGTAAAATATCACCTTTTGGCGGCAACGGGAAAATGCCTTTTAAAGTAGAATGGGCTGCAAAATGGTGGACATTTAAAGTCACGATCGAAGGCGCCGGAAAAGATCACGCATCGGCTGGAGGAACCTATGATGTCGCGATGAAGATCTGTCGGGATATATTCAAAAAAGACCCACCATTAAAAATTCCCTACGAATTCTTTTTATCACAAGGTAAAAAGATGGCGTCGTCAAAAGGCGTTGGACTAACCGGTGAAGATCTTTTGGAGGTTTTAAGTCCCCAAGTTGTACGTTTTTTGATGATAAAAACTCCGCCAAACCAAGCAGTTGAGTTTTCACCTAGAGGAACGGACTTAATCCCGAAACTTTACGATGATTACCAAAGAGCATCCGATGCGTATTTTAAAAAAACAAAAGACGAGCAGGCAAGAGCTTTCGAACTATCTCAAACCGAAAAGCTTGATCGGCCTCCAATAATTCGTTTTTCTGTTTTGGCTCAATGGGTGCAAATGCCGAATATGGAGAGCGAAATAAAAAAAGAGGGATTAGAAAAATGGGCAGAATATGCAAAGGTTTGGGTGGAAAAATACGCACCAGAATCTGAAAAATTTTTAGTGCAAAAAGAGATTCCAGACGCGGTAAAAGAATTATCACAAAAGCAAAAAGAATTTTTACAAAAAATTTCATCAGAACTCGACAAAAAATGGGATGCAGAAGATTTTCAAAAGAATATTTATGAATGTGCCAAAGGATTAGATATGTCGTCAAAAGATGCATTTTCGGCGATTTATATTTCGCTTCTCGGGAAAGACCATGGCCCAAAAGCAGGATGGCTTATTTTATCTTTAGATAAAACTTTTGTCCAAAAGAGATTTGCCGAGATATGATTGACCGATAATAAATAAAAACTATATAATCCAGTTATGCTAGACATAAGATTTTTACGGGAAAATCCAAAGGCTGTTGAAAAATCATCTAAAGATAAGGGAGTAGAAATTAATGTTAACCATATTTTAGAAATCGATAGTAAATACCGAGAACTCTCAGAATACGTTCAAAAACTACGCGAAGAAAGAAATAAAACAGCCCGCGAAAAAAATATTGAAAAGGGAAAAGAAATTAAAAATACACTTGAGACAAAAGAACATGCTCTTTCCGCATTAAAAGAAGAGCTAAACAATGAATTATTAAAAATCCCAAATCCCCCAAAGCCTGATGTAAAAATCGGAAAAGACGAAAGCGAAAACGAGGTAATAAAGACGGTCGGAACACCAAAAAAATTCAGCTCTACTCCAAAAGATCATCTCGAGATCGGTGAAACATTGGATATTGTCGATGTTCAACGGGCTACAAAAATTTCGGGATCGAGATTTTATTTTCTAAAGAATGAAGGAGTAATGCTTGAATTTGCATTAAAACAATTAGCGTTTGAAACTCTTATTAAAGAGGGATTCATCCCAGTATTGCCACCTGTTTTTATTAAACAAGAAGTAATGAGGGGATTAGGATATATGGAGAACGGCGGAGATGATGACATGTATATTTTTGACAAAGATGGAATTGTTTTGGTTGGCACATCAGAACAATCAATCGTTTCTATGCATAAAGACGAATTATTAAACGCTAAAGAATTGCCAAAAAGATATGTTGGTTTTTCGACCTGTTTTAGGCGCGAAGCAGGGAGTTACGGAAAAGATACAAAAGGAATATTACGCGCTCATCAATTCGACAAAGTCGAAATGGTATCTTTTGTAAAACAGGGAGAAGATGATAAAGAGCACGAATATTTATTATCGATCGAAGAAAAATTATTAAAACTTTTGGACATTCCATATCAAGTTGTTAAAATGTGTACGGGAGATTTAGGATTTCCGGCTGCGAGAAAATATGACATAGAAGCGTGGATGCCGTCTCAAAATAAATATAGAGAGGTAACATCGGCGTCGACGACTTCGGATTTTCAGGCAAGAAGATTAAATATTAAATATAGAGAAGTAAATGAAAATCATTTTGTGAACATATTAAATGGGACAGCTTTCTCAACAAGGCCCTTAATAGCGATTCTCGAGAATTATCAACAAGAGGACGGATCAGTAATTATTCCAGAAATTTTAAGACAATATTTAAGAAAAGAAAAAATTTCCCCAAAAAAATAAAAATTTTTTAAATTTTAGCTTCGAAATTTTACAAAATTTTAGCCTCAAAAACGA
>JAMCZG010000008.1 GCA_023485715.1 Patescibacteria group bacterium | reverse complement strand
TGAAGTCGATAAACTATTGCCTTATTTTTAATTATCTTAAAATGAGGATTTTCTTTTATAAATTCTTCCGTAAACTCGATACTTCCGTCGGTTGAACCGTCATCGACAATGATTACTTCGTAAGTATATTTTTTTCTGTTGAGAAAATATGCAACCTTTTCCAATACTCCTTTTTGAAGATTCGCCATTTCGTCAAAAGAGGGAATCACAACAGAAAGGAAAATATTACTCATCGCAAAAATTATACAGGAAAAAGAGGACCTACACAATCTAAAAAGGTTGTATTAAGCTCTCTCTTGGGGTAAAATTAGGATGTTTGCCGCTTTCGTCTAGTGGCCTAGGACGTCACGTTCTCAACGTGAAGATCACCGGTTCGAATCCGGTAAGCGGTACTTAAATAATTAAATATCTATTTTTTAACTCTTCAAAAATTAATTGACCAACGGCAGACAGTTCATCTTTCTCTGAATAAGAAAAATAATCAAATTTATCAATTTCGTTGTTTGGTAATATCTCTCCTTTAAAAGACGCTGTGTAGGCAGTAATCCTTACCATGGTTCCCTGAGGTTTACCGTGGGCCTGAGCTTCAAACGTTTTGAAATACTGAATGGTTTCGGGTATTAAATCTACGGATAATTCCTCTTTAACTTCTCTTATTAAGGCTTCTTCGTCTGTTTCATCCTCTTCTCTTTTACCGCCCGGCATAAACCATTTATTCTCACCCTTGCTTAATACCACCAGGGCTTTGTTGTCTTTTATTTTGATCCACCCTAATTTGTCTATGTAGTTAGGCGACATCAAATTATTATATCAAAAAATACAAAAGACTAGTCCGCAGCTTGGGGCTTAGAGGCATGGAGAATCGGTCTAGGAGAAACGATCGGTACTGACCTTTCCCTCTTTAAGAGCCTGGAAAGCGCGATGTCTAAAACTTCATCCATGTGAGACACAAAAACAAATTTAAGATCTTTTAATACTTCTTTTGGAAGTTCCTCCAAATCTTTTTTATTTTCTTTGGGCATTATGATTGTTTTAAGCCCGGCTCTGTGAGCCGCGATAACTTTTTCCTTAACTCCTCCGATTTCCAATGCCCTTCCCCTTAAAGTTATCTCCCCTGTCATCCCTACTTTTCTGTTAACCGGTATTTTTGTAAGTGCCGATATTATCGCCGTTGTTATAGCGAGACCTGCCGACGGACCGTCTTTTGGGACAGCGCCTTCTGGAACGTGCACATGAACATCGATTTTTTGATAAAACTTTTCTTCCAATCGTAATTGTTTTGCCCTTGCCCTGATATAAGACATCGCCGCCTGACATGATTCTTTCATAACATCCCCCAGCTGGCCAGTTAAAATAAGGCTTCCCTTTCCTGGCATTAGCGCTACTTCAATAAATAATATATCTCCTCCAGCTTCTGTCCAGGCGAGTCCCGTTGACATCCCGACTTCGTCTTTTTTCTCCAAGATCGTCGAACTGAATTTCACCGGACCCAAAAACTTAGTCACAGTTTTTTCGGTAACAACGGTTTTTCCCTTTTTCCCTTCCGCAACCATTTTGGCGACTTTTCTGAAAATCGAGGCTATCTGGCGCTCTAAACTTCTAACGCCGGCTTCCCTGGTGTAATGTGTTGCTATGAATTTTAACGCATCGTTTGTAATCTTGACTTTTGAAGGTGTTAAGCCGTGGGCCTCCATCTGTTTTTTTAGCAAGAAATCATTTGCGATGTGGAATTTTTCATCCTGTGTATAACCCGAAAATGTAATAATTTCTAAACGATCGCGAAGCGCAGGCGGAATTGTATCCAAAACATTGGCAGTTGTTATAAACATTACGTCTGACAGATCAAATGGGACTTCAAGATAATGGTCGGAAAACTGATTATTTTGTTCTGGATCCAAAGCTTCTAAAAGTGCCGAGGACGGATCACCTCTAAAATCTGCTCCGACTTTGTCGATCTCATCGAGCATAAACACCGGATTTTTTGTTTCCGCATCTTTTATTCCCTGAATAATTCTTCCTGGTAAGGCGCCGACATAAGTCCTTCTGTGTCCCCTTATTTCTGCCTCGTCCCTAATTCCACCGAGCGATAAACGAATGAATTTTCGACCTAAAGCGCGCGCTATGGATTTCCCGATAGAAGTTTTTCCGACTCCTGGGGGACCTGCAAAACAGAGAATCGGGCCTTTTATTTTCCCCGCAAGTTTATGAACAGCAAGATACTCAACTACTCTCTCTTTGACTTTTTTAAGGCCGAAGTGGTCTTCGTTTAAAATCTTCTCCGCAGATTTAATGTTTACGTTATTTTTACTGAATTTATTCCACGGAAGACTAACCAACCAATCCAAATAATTTCTAATATATCCGCCTTCAGGATTAAACTGATTCATCTGGGCAAGTTTCTTCGCTTCTTTTTTTGCCTTTTCTTCGACTTCCTCGGGCATGCCGGCTTTTTTGATTTTGTCCATTATCTCGTGGATCTCACTGTCTTCGTCTGTTCCCTTTAATTCGCTTTCTATCGTCTTTAATCTTTCCCGTAACATTGCTTCCCTCGCGCCTTTTTCGAATCTTTCCTGCGTTTTTGTAGCAATCCTTCTTTCAATCTCTAAAACTTTTATTTCGCGCGCAAGATATTCCGTAACTTTCTGAAGTCTTTTCTTAACATTCGTTTCTTCCAAAAGTGCCTGTTTTTCTGATGGCTTAAGGTCTAAAACAGACGCGATTAAATCCGAAAGCTCGGAAGGTGTTGCCTCCGACATAATATTCATAAACACCAAAAAGTCTGCTGATTTACCAAGATTCATCGCGCGCCTGAATTCGTTTGTCAAATGATTACAGAGAGCTTTAATTTCGGGTGTGTTTTCGACTGATTCTGGGAGTTCGATGACTTTTCCTAAAAAATACGACGCGTGGTCTTCGTAAGAAAGTATCTTAACCCGTGAAATGCCCTTTACTTGGGCGTTAATCTCACCTTCGATTCTTATCATTCTTTCGATTCTGGATAAAGTTCCGATCTCGAATAGATCCGACGGCGAAGGGTCATTAAGTTTTGGATTTTTCTGGAGAACAAAGCAGACTATTCTTTCATGCTGAAAAGATGACTCAAGAGCCGCTAAGCTTTTCGGTCTTCCAAAGGTTAAAACCGAATCTGTGTTGGGGAAAATTATCCCATCTCTTATAGGTATGATTGGTACTATTTTTTCCATATTTTTTGTTTTAACAATTAGCACTCTAACATACTAGTTGCTAATTGTCAAGGGTTTACATTACACAATATTTCTAATAAAATACGGGTTTTAAGAATAATTTCGAGATCGGAAGTTTA
>JAMCZG010000037.1:1503-3646 GCA_023485715.1 Patescibacteria group bacterium | reverse complement strand
TCGATTATCGCGTGGTGCAAATTAGACTCCGCGAGTTCGATTAAATGTTTTTTTTCGTCTTCTTCCAGGTCTAAAGCGTTAAGATCGATTATTAAAGACTCAAATTCGATAATATCGCTATAAAAATGTTTTTTCTTTTTCATCATTTTATTTTAACAGGTCCTAACGGAATTTTGTTTTCCGGGTCGTCGACAAAAAAATACAAAACAGGACCCTTACCCAGTGGGTCGACTCTTTCCAAATACTGCATAACCTCGGGGGAACCACCCAAATGTTTTCCTGTCCATTCAGCCGGACCGGCGTCCCCGATAACCACAACTACCGCTTTTCCGTTTTCGGGGTTAACGACAAGCATTTTCCGCATCCCGAAAAAATCGACGTATTTTCGGATGTCGCTTTCGTACCCGGGCGCAAAAAAAGTCTGGACCGCGATATACCATTTTTCCCGCTCCTTCTCCACATCTGTAAATTCGGACTTTGAATTCGCAAAATATCCCCAACCTCCCAAGCCCGGCGCCATCCCCTCGGGGCCGTATTTTAAGGCCTCTTCCTCGGTGTCAAAATGTACACTCATATTGTCCTCCGGGTAGCGTTGTAAGTGCTGTTCTTGGCCGATAAGGCCGTAACTTCTGTTCAGCCTTATTCCCTGAAGCTCTGCGACTGCTTTTATCCCGAAGTACCTCGAGAAAACCTCGGAAACTTTTTCTTCCTGGTCGGGCGTTAACGGTGCGACGGTTGGGGGTAAAACTTTCTGGAGGTCGGACATAAAAAAGATATTCTTGTCGATTTCTTTTTTGTATTGTTCAGTCGACGCCAAAAGGTTTGAAGGCGGTATCGCGGGTGTCGAGACAGGTTTCATAAGCGCTAAAGCCGCTGCAGACCCGACCGCAAGCTGTTTTGAATTGCTCGCGAGCCAATGTAGCGACTCGGAATGCTTGTCCCATAATTTCTTCTGAATTTCTCTGTGCCGATCGACCCACTTGTCTTTTAAACTTTTATAATATTGACCTTTTTTACTGGCCATAATTTAATACTAAAGAATTTTTTGTTGTTTTACAAGCGATTATTTTTCCGAAAACAAAGGATATATAAGACCAACTACTCCGAGCACAACAAGTGTACCGCCCCATCTTAACGGATGGGTTTGGACAAAAGGATAAGTTATTAAAACTCCGACCCCGGCACCTGTTATTAAATAAACAAACGCGCTGTAAGTAGGGTGTTTTTTAAGGTAATTGCAGATTTTTTTTATCATGTTTTCACCCCCTCTCCTTATTTAGTGTATTCTGTATTTTAAAAGATTTCAAGATTTACATATATATTTACAATTATCTTGACAATTATCGGGGTTAATCGAGGCTATTTACAATAACACTTACATATCTCTTGACAATTAGCCTCGAGTATCGTATAATATCGATATGTTTGAACCTCGGTTCAGCTTCACATCAAAAATCGTAAACGAGCTCGCCGCGATCGAACGGCTTTACGGACAACTACTCGGCGAAAAGCTTATCCCGTCACTCGCGTTAAAACTCTCCGAAGAAAATCAGATACTCGCGACCCATTTCTCAACCAGCATCGAAGGTAACCCTTTATCCCCTTTTGACGTTACAAACATAATTTTAGGCGACCAGATCCCGACAACAAAATCGGAAAAGGAAGTTAAAAATTATTTTTCCGTTTTAAATAAAATTTTTATCCTTGCGCAAAAGCACACGCCGATCACGACACAACTCACTACGGAGCTTCATCACGAACTTATGAAAGGGATCGAAGAAAAAGATTTGGGGGAATTCAGAAACGGTTCTGTTTTTGTAGGCCATAAAACCAAAACCGAGATTGTCGTAAAGCACAATCCCCCGTTCCATACAAAGGCCGAAATCGAAAAAGCCTTGCAGGAATTGTACGGGTGGCTCGAAACCCAAGACGACTTGCATCCCCTTATTAAGGCGTCGATTTTACACCACCAGTTTGCGTATATCCACCCATTTTTCGACGGAAACGGAAGGCTCGCAAGAGCTTTAACCGCGTATTATCTGCTTTTAAAACAATACGAAGTCGTCAAATTTTTTATCCTCGACGATTATTACGATATCGACCGTCAGCTTTATTCCGACACTCTTCACACGGCGGATAACGG
>JAMCZG010000037.1:0-1493 GCA_023485715.1 Patescibacteria group bacterium | reverse complement strand
TAATCATTTTCCCGGGCTTTAGACGGCGTCACGGCAGGTAATATCCCGGTGGCATCCGCTGTTATTTCGGACACGACAGACATTAAAGACAGGGCAAAAGGTTTTGGGATAATCGGGGCGTCTTTCGGGTTCGGATTTGTTTTCGGTCCCGCGATTTCGGCTTTAACAGTCGGTTTTGGGATCGCTGTCCCCTTTATAATCGCAGGCGTTATCGCGCTTTTATCTGTGTTTTTGACCGCATTTTTGCTCCCTGAAACTAATAAAAACATCGGCAAGGTAAAAAATGCTAAAATTTTTGATTTTAAAAAACTCGTCACCGAAATCCTTAACAAAAACCTCGGGATGACATTTCTCATCTCTTTAATCTATTCTTTCGCGTTTGGCATATACATATTTTCTTTTCAGCCGTTCGCGATAAAAATATTAAACCTCTCGACAAACGGCATTTCCGAAATCTTTACTATGTTTGGGGTAATCGGATTAATATCCCAGGGCTTTATATTGCCAAGAGTCATTAAAAAATTAAACGAAAAAAAATTATTGATTTACTCGTTCTTTTTTATAACACTTTCGTTTTTTGCGGTTTTTTTTGTAAAACAGGTCCTGTATTTCGTTCTTGTTTCGATCGTTTTGTCGTTTTCGAATTCGTTTATCGGACCTCTTATCCAGACGATCCTGTCAAAAGAGTCGGATGAAAAATCCCAAGGAACAATACTCGGATTAAACTCTTCGTATATAAGCCTCGGAAGTATTTTCGGGCCCGTAGCCGGGGGATTTTTGGCCATATTTTATATTCCGCTTCCGTTTCTTTTGGCGGGTTTTACGCTTTTTATATGCATGCTTTTAAGTATAAGGGTGATACATCTAGAACGCATTAAAAAGGAATCGGCTTTTTAATTATTCTCTTTAAGAAGCTTGTAGTAGCTTGTTTTTGTTATCCCGTATTTTTCCAAAAGCCCCTTTTTAACAAGAGAAGATAAAAGCGAGTGGGCCTGTTGTCGCGTCACCGATAAGGCTTCTACGATATCCGAAGATTTGATGGCCTTTTTCTCGATAATAATCCTTAAAACATCCTCTTCGCGGTTACTCACCAAAACCCTTTTTTCACCTGTCAAGTCTTCCAAATTACTGGTTTTTAAATCCTTTATCTTCGCAAGCGCCGATTGGAGCGAGTAGGCGATACCCTCCAAAAAATATCCTATCCATTTTGTGTTGTCCCCGTTATCCGCCGTGTGAAGAGTGTCGGAATAAAGCTGACGGTCGATATCGTAATAATCGTCGAGGATAAAAAATTTGACGACTTCGTATTGTTTTAATAACAGGTAATACGCTGTTAAAGCTCTTGCGAGTCTCCCGTTTCCGTCGAAAAATGGATGAATATAAGCAAACTGGTGGTGTAGAATCGATGCCTTAATAAGGGGATGCAAGTCGTCTTGGGTTTCGAGCCACCCGTACAATTCCTGCAAGGCTTTTTCGATTTCGGCCTTTGTATG
>JAMCZG010000047.1 GCA_023485715.1 Patescibacteria group bacterium | reverse complement strand
CTCCAGGGGAATTCCGGACCGTATCTCCAGTACACTTACGCTCGCACACAAAGCGTGCTCGCTAAAATTCAAAATTCAAAAATCAAAACTCAAAATTACAACTCAAAGTTCAAAACTAAAGGCCTGTTTTTGAGGTAAGCGTAAGACGGAATTCTTCTTTTTCGCTTTTTAGAATCGGGCATTTCTGGTAAAAAAGATTAAATTTTTGGGCAAGATCGAAAAGATAATTGCAAATTAGATTCGGAGAAAAACTTTCCGATGCGTCTTCGACTATCCCTTCGAACTGGATTAACTGACGCAAAACCCCCGCCTCTTCTGCCTCAAAATTCAGGCCTTTAGTTTTGAACTTTGAGTTGTAATTTTGAGTTTTGATTTTTGAATTTTGAATTTTAGCGAGCACGCTTTGTGTGCGAGCGTAAGTGTACTGGAGATACGGTCCGGAATTCCCCTGGAGGCTAATCGATTCATCAAAAGAAAAACTTATATTCGAATTCTTCGCAAATTTTAACATCGAATATTTGACAGCTCCGACTGCGACTTTGTCCACCACATAGTCAGTGATCTCTTTGAACTCATTTTTGATTCGTTTTTTTGCTTCGTCGATGAGCCAAAACGCGCTTATAATATTTCCGCTTCTTGAAGACATCTTGCCTTCTTTAAGCTCGACCATTCCGTAGGATAAATGCTTTTCGGAGTTTTTGAATTTATTGTCGATTAATTCCAACGCCTTAAAAACGACCTTGAAATAACCTTCCTGTTCTTGAGCGACTATATGAAGAGCTAAATCAAACGGAAAAAGCGAATACTGTAAAAAAGCAAGCGCCATTTCCTTGCCTTCGTAAGTGGCATAACCTTCTTTTGTTACAAAAACGCGCTTGTGAAGGTTAAACTTTTCACCGTCAAAAATAATCGCGCCCGCATCTTTAACAAAAATTCCGTCTTCGACGTGGCTTTCTACGATCTCTTTTCCCTTTTCGTAAACTTCGCTTTCAAAGAATAGCCGATCAAAATGTGTGTTAAGTTTTTTATAGATGATTTCAAAGTAATCAAGACTCCACTGCCTTGTTTTCTCCCAAATGTCCTTATATTTATCCTGTTTCTGATAAAGGCTAGCGTTAATCTCTTGGATTTCTTTCTTCGCATCTTTGTCTTCTTCGTAAGCTTTTGCGCCCAAGGCATAAGCTTCTCCCAATGTTTTGATTTTTTCTTCAAGACTCTTGGTCTCCAAATCTTGAATCTTGAATCTTAAATCTTGAATTCCGTAAATCGCTTTTGCGACATGTAGTCCGATATCGCCCTGATAATTTGTTCTGAATATAGAACCACCTTCATATTCAATAATTCTACAAATCGACTCCCCGATCGCGATATTTCTTAAATGACCTATATGGAATTCTTTGTGCGTGTTTGGATGGGCAAATTCGACTAGGATCTTTTTTCTTTTAAGAGAACCTTCTTCGCTATTTTTCTGTATCAAACTATTAATTATATACTCATCCGAAAGCCAGAAATTTATAAAACCCGGTTTAACCGCCTCTACTTTACTGAAAGTATTTCGTATCTGGTATTTAGCATTAAGTATTTTTACTACATACTCGGCGAGCTCCATCGTCGACCTAAATTTTGAGTTTTGAGTTTTGATTTTTGATATCACTAACATGGCAATGTTAGTGCTGTAGTCTCCGTGCGACAGGTCTTGGGGAATTTCTACTGCAGGAGCTTGACCTTCTACGCCTATTTCTGTTAAAATCCCCTTTACCTCAGAAATTATTATTTTTTGCGCGGCTGACATAATCGCTTTTATTGTACCACATCTTTTAAAATTTCTTAAAAAGTATTGTTGATACTGTTTGATCCATTTAGATTGATTTATTTATTAATATAGGATATAATTTTTTTATGGGTATTGAATCAAACACCAAGAACATCCCCGAGGCAATATTAAAACTCGGAGATATTAGAAAAAACTTTCTGACAGAATATGATGTCGTTGAACATACGGAGAAATACCATCGAACTGTACGCGCGATATGGACACTGTGTTCTATGTTTTATCAAAACAACAAAAATGGAATATCTGTTACGCTTCAGGTTCCTTCTGAAAGGCTACTTAGACTTGGCCTCGTATCAGACGAAGCCGGTAAAGCAATAATAAGCAGAAAAGAAAGAAAATCGGGCAATGGCAATCTTGAGCACAATGTTGTCACGATAAGTAAAACCGAGTTCGGTTTTAGGATAGTAGAAAATTATATGAACGAAGAAGAATTTCACAATGCCCACAGAATAGACTCATTGGTCGAAGAAACCACCGAACTTAGCCAAGGCGAAAATTTATCTCTTAGAATTTCTATTTATGGACGAGCAGTGAGCCGACATCTTCACGCATACGGAGGCGTATGGGAAGAAAAACCAAAGACAGAGACCGACGAAAAACTAGCTGTTACTGCACGACGAGTAAATACGACCCTTGCATTACTTGCAGAAGGAATTTATCCTAATTGTATAAAATAAACCCCTTGCCCCGATAAAACTTACTTTCAAATATATTTGATATGTCTCAAAGAGCGTTTTACGGGACTGCGCCCTGAAAAATTCAGGGCTTGCATTTTTAAAAAATACCTGATAGCGTAAATATTGTAAGCTTACTTTATGAAAATTCTAATCGTCGACGATGACGATGCTATTCTTACGATTTTTTCGACGGCACTTAAAAAAAATAATTTCGAGGTGATCACGGCAAAAGACGGAGCAAGCGGTCTGGAAACCGCAAAAAGTCAAAAACCGGATTTAATTTTACTCGACCAGATTCTGCCGGACATAAAAGGCAACGATCTTTTGCCGAAATTAAAAGAGGATCAGGCGACTGGCTCTATTCCGGTCGCGATGCTGTCGAATTTTGGCCAGAAAGAAATCGTCGAGGAGGCCATTAAACAAGGAGCTGTGGATTACATTCTTAAATACCAGATCGACCCACAAGACCTTGTTACTAAGATTAACGATATATTAAAAGTAAAAAAGGAAGGAATCGATTAGCTATGCAACCACAAACAGACGGAGACCATAAAAAACTCTTGAGCGAAGTAATCAAAAAACAGATCGTTATTTTAGGCCCGGACATTACCCTGGCAAAAGCGCGGAATGTTAAAGAACTGACGATCGCAGACGACGGAACTGTAACCGCGATTTCGGGTAATTCCCAAGAAGCAACCCAAAAGCTTATCGAACAATTTATGGATCTTTCCGGTTTGATCGTTAAAAAAACAATGGAGCCTTTGCTCGCGAGTTTCCCGAGCCTGGTCGCAGAACAAATGAACACTCAAACCCCGGTAGCAACGCCTCAGCCATCCACCCCATCGACGCCACAATCAGTGCAAAATCCAAATCCGACAATGCCCAGTCCGTCGATTCCCGAAACGACAACGCAGCCTTTACCCACTCCCACTCCTCCTTTGCAACCTGCCGAAAATACAGAAGTGCCCAAACCTGTCCAACCCACAGGTTAGTAAATTACTATCATGATCGAGACCGATAGATTATTAAATATAATTGCCCAAGCCGGATCTTTTATCGCAGCCTTCGCCGCGATCACAGCCGGAGTAATAATGTCGTCTGTGACCAAAAAATTCGGCACAGGAATTCTCGCCTCGGGATTTAAAAGCATTTCGATCGGAGTAATTTTTATCGCGATGGGAATAATTATCGACGCCGTAAATTCTTACCTCCAACTCTCCACGAACATTTACTCTGTTGCAGTTTTAATTATTAAAGAAGCCCTTTTTGT
>JAMCZG010000058.1 GCA_023485715.1 Patescibacteria group bacterium | reverse complement strand
CATTTCCGCTAATAATATTTTTATTAAAACCCAGTGTTCCAAACCGCGTTATAATTTTTTTAAAAATTATTTTTTTGATACTTATAGCTTATTTTCTTTTTTTAATCCTCCCAAAAAACAACACCCTGTTTCTATTTGAGTTTCTTGCAGCAGCGATATTTTTGTTCGTGTTGTATCAGGTAAAAGGGTATCTTGGAAATAGTTTATTGCGTTTTTTAAACATTGATAAAGTTAATAAAAATTTATCAGAAAAAATTAAAAAGTATTTTAATAACGGAATAATCAGTTTTCATGTAATATCGAGTTATTATAAAAAGGTTATTTATGCGATATTAATTTCTTCCTCGGCGAGAAAAAAAACAATATTAATGGTCGTGATTTTTTCGATCTTTTCTTTTATTATTTTTCCACTAGGTTTTGTAAAAAATGAATTTTTTCCTAAAACAGACCAGGATTTTCTGTATGTTTCACTCGAACTTCCGTCTGGAACAGGTTTAAACAAAACGAATCAAGAGGTTTTAACTATTTTAGAAGATTTGAGAAACACCCCGGAAGTCGATTCGGTTTCAGCCGACATGGGACAAAGTTATTCTGCGATGGGAGTATCTTCTGGGGGAGATAACACGGCGCTTTTTAGTCTAAAACTTATGGATAAAGAGATTAGGGAGGCGGCGTCATACGATATCGCGGAAGCCCTAAGAAGTAAGTTTTCTGGTTATACTAAAGGCAAAATTTCAGTGCAGGAAATATCGAGCGGTCCGCCCGCAGGAGCGGATTTGCAGATTAAACTTTTTGGGTCGGATCTAACTGTTTTAGATCAGTACGCAAACAATATTCAGGATTTTTTAGCAAAACAACAAGGCGTTGTTAATATCGACAAAACGATTAAGCCGGGAACTAGTAAGTTGGTTTTTGTTCCGGATAAAAATATCCTTGCAGATACGGGAGTGTCGCAGGATCAGGTCGGATTCTGGCTCCGGTTTTTCGCATCTGGATTTACTGCCGACAAGATAACATTGGCAGAAGATAATCAGTCTAAAGATATTAATATCAGGTTGAGTAACGAGTCTCAATCAGTTGAAGACATAGGCTCTTTAAACATTCCAACCTCGCATGGTAATTTTCCGATTTCATACTTGGGTAGTTTAAAAATGGAAGCTAATCCGACTTTAATAACGCGGGAAAACGGGGACAGGACGATTTCGGTTACGGGAGGAGTTGTGAAGGGTTTTTCAGTAACAGAACTAAATCAAAAACTAGAGAGTTATGCAAACACTCTAAACCTACCCGAAGGTTACAGCTGGGGGACTGGCGGAATGAACGAAGAAAACCAAGAGTCGGTGAATTCGGTATTGCGGGCGATGATTTTATCATTTTTGTTAATTGTTATAACAATGGTTGTACAATTCAATTCTTTTAGAAAAGCGTTGATTGTTATGCTTGTTATTCCTTTGTCGATCTCCGGTGTGTTTATAATTTTTGCGATTACCCAAACTCCTTTAACATTTCCGGCGTTAATCGGAATTCTTGCGCTTTTTGGGATTGTGGTTAAAAACTCAATATTAATTGTCGATAAAATTATTGCCAACCAAAAAACCGGCATGGATTTTGTCGAATCGATCGCTGATGCCTCATCGTCGCGACTCGAGCCGATCGCGCTTACGTCTTTGACAGCCATATTTGGGTTGGTCCCGATTACTTTATCTGATCCGCTTTGGCAAGGGTTGGGTGGCGCGATTATTTCGGGGTTAACTTTTTCGGGAACAATAATGTTGTTTTTTGTCCCGATAGTTTATTACTATATTTTTAACAAAGAGTATAAAGTTAACAGAAAAAACTATAAAGGATAATCTGTGGATTCTTCGTTTTCTTTGTAAGTAAGAGACTCTTCTTTTAGTTTAGCGATATTTTTTACGATTAGTTGTTGATTTTTGTTGATTATTATACCCTTGTCGCTTAATTTTTTTAGTTCGATGCTTGTTGTTTCGCGGGTTAATCCAGCCAGATTTGATATGTCTTTATGTGTAAGGGGGACTCCTAAAATAATTCCATCTTCCCCCTTTAATCCGAATCGCTCGACTAACGATAATATGGTTGATGTTACTCTGTTATGGGCGTCTCCCAAAAGTAAATAATCCATTCTCGATAATATTCCGTCCAGTCCGATTAAAAGTCTTCTTGTTAAATCAAAAAGAATTTCCGGCTCGCTTTTTATAAATTTAATAAATTCTTCTTTTGGAGCGCGTAGAACTTCCACATCTGTCATGCTTTCGAAGAATAAAGAGTTTTTAATGTCAGAGATGGCCCACATCATCGAAAAGTAAGTATGGGGTTTAAAGATATTTAGTGTCAATTCGTTTCCCTGATCAGAAACAGAATATAACTTTATGTATCCTGATTTTATGTAAATAACACCAGAGGGGATATCTTCCGGGCGCAATATTACATCACCCTTTTTGTATTTAATATTTTTATATTTAGAAAAAAAGTTTTCTAATTCTTTTGTAAGTAGGTCCATTTCTTTATTTTTTGGCAGCTTTTTCTTTTTGAGCTTGTTTTCTTGCTAATTCTTTATGATATCTATTCTCGATAACCTTCATTTTGTCTTTAACTGCTCTTTGGATATCTACCCCAGAAATACTCGCAAGCTGGATCGTGGTAATTATAACATCTGCAAATTCCTGGTAAATGTGTTTTCTATCAAATTTTTCGAGCTTTGCCCGTCTCTGAAGCCGTAGTATAGCCAAAATATCGTTGCATAACTCTCCAACTTCTTCATTTAGTTTTACAGTTTTTGTTAGAATCTCTTTCTCAGTTTGAGTATAGAGTTTAAAATGAGGTCTCGATTTTTCGTTTGCTATTTTTATTTCTTCCTGCAGATTTTTAAGATTCACGCCTATATTGTAACACAAAAAGATTTATTTATCGAAAGTGTGGGGTTCAGAATAAGAATAATTTTAAATTTTAATTCTCTTAAATATCTTAAAATCTTCCTCGAGATTTTTTTTGGAAGAGTTATTGTAAAGAGCAACAGCGGGATGATAAAGAGGGATTATCTTGATTTCTCCGAAAGAAGTTTTTGTTTTGAACACTTTTTCGTGGTTTTTGGATATAGTATCGTTTTTTCCCTGAACATCAAATTTATTCATTATAAAACTCATCGAAAAACGGCCGAGCGTTGCAATTATTTTGGGTTTTATAATTTCGATCTGCTCTAATAAAAAAGGGGAATAAAGATCGATCTCTTCAGGTAATGGATCTCTGTTTCCAGGAGGCCGGTCTTTTACAATATTTGTTATATAAACTTCTTCTCTTTTTATTCCTTCAGAAATTAAAAGATTATCTAAAACTTTTCCTGCCGCTCCGCAAAAAGGCCTGCCGGTTTTTGCCTCGTTTTCGCCCGGAGCTTCTCCTATAAATATTATTTTTGCATCATGATTTCCCTCTCCGATTACGGGAAGATAATTATTTTTCTTTCGATAATCATAAAGCGGTGATTCTTTTAAATTCCAGATTTTATCTTTTATTGCTTTAAGCAGATTATCTTTTTTCGTCATGCTAAAAAGTATATCATTTCTAATAGCGAATAATCAGAAGCCAAAAGAGGATCGATAGTATTATCCGATAAATTCCAAAAGGAATAAAAGTATGGTTTTGGATAAAACTCAATAAAAATTTAACTGCTGCGATGGCGACTAGAAAAGAGATAATAATGCCTAATGCTAAAATAAATAATTCATTTGGCGTGAAAGAAATTTTTGTCTCGACAAGATCGAGGGCTGTTGCTGCTATCATTGTGGGAACAGCGAGTAAAAAAGAAAATTCGACCGCCTGTTTTCTTTTTACGCCAAAAAGCAGCCCTCCTGCGATTGTCGCCCCTGCGCGGGAAACTCCCGGAATAACAGAAATTGCCTGAAAAATTCCGATAAAAAACGCAGTTTTAAGACTAATTTTTTCGACGCTGTCTGCGTGGTGGTCTTGTTCTTTATGAACGAGTTCGAGAATAATCAAGAGTACACCTCCGATAAAAAGCGCCCAAAGAGTTACGTATTCGTTTCCGATTAAAAATCCTTTTATTATTTTATAAAAAATAAAACCAATAACAGCGGCGGGAATAAATGCGATTAAAATTTGTTTCCAGATAATTTTGCTTTGCAGAACCCTTTTCCAATACAAAAAAATAATAGAGAAAATCGCGCCGAGTTGAATAATGATCTCAAAACTTTTCACAAAATCGGTTTGGGGAATATTCAATAATTTTGATACTAAAATAAGATGTCCTGTCGACGAAATCGGTAAAAATTCTGTTACGCCCTCAACGATAGATAATATAATCGATTGAAAAATATCCACAAAATAATTATATCAGGTAACTTAAGACAGTCCTATGTAAAATTTATTTTTTATAAAACACTCAACGCCGAGTCTGCTTGCGTCGAAGTGTGGCTCGGGAAGATTTTTAGGGTTGCACCATAGCCACTTTTCACATCTTTCGGGTTCCATAATTTTTGGTTCTCCAGAAAATTCTTTTGTCAAAAGAATAACTGAGATGTAATGGATTCCTTCTTCGCGGTGGGTTTCCAGATTATTTGTTATTGCGATTACTTTTGGATTTTTAATAACAATATCTGCTTCCTCCTTTAATTCTCTTATTGCAGTATTTTCAAAAGTTTCTCCAAGCTCTAAGTTTCCACCTGGAATTTCCCACTGAACTCTTTTCGGAGTGTTTCTATGAATAAGCAATATTTTACCTTCAGTATTTTGTATGATGCAGCCAGCAAGTTTTATATGAATCATGTATGAATTATATCAAATAGTGACTAGAAAGAATTATTCAATAATGCATACAGATGTTATAATTTAAAGATGGAATTTAAAAAAACCGGCGATAAATTAGTAATAAGAATTTCCCGAGGTGAGAATATAATAAATTCGTTAAAGAAATTTTGTGTAGGACAAAATATTCAAGGAGGATTTTTCTTCGGGCTTGGAGCGGTCGATGCAGTTGAAATCGCACATTACGACGTTTCGGCAAAAAAATACACTTCAAAAAAGTTTGATTCATCCTTTGAGATGACAAACATTTCCGGTGATGTGGGATATGCAAATGACGAATTGATAGTGCACGCACACGCAACTTTTGCAGACCAAGAAATGCAAGTAATCGGAGGCCACTTAGTCGAAGCAACGGTTTCTGGGACAGTCGAAATAATTTTTTTCCCGACAGAAAAATTGAACAAAAAATACGATAAAGACACAGGTCTTAAGATTTTTAACTTAAATCGTATTGTTCAGAAAAAGAAAAAAGATTAATTTGGTGGCTAAATAGTTGATAGAAAGAATTATTCAGTCTACAATTATTTTATGAGAGGTTTTACCGAAAAGGCGAAGTTGGTTAGGAGACTTTGTTTGACTTCGACTGCCTCGGCCGGTTCTGGACATCCTACTTCTTGTCTTTCATCTGCCGATTTAATGACAGTTCTGTTTGATAAATATTTTACATACGACATTAAAAATATCGAAAATCCAAATAACGACAGAATCATTTTTTCCAAAGGCCACGCTGCGCCTCTTTTATATTCTCTTTTTGCGCTATCCGGCGCGTTTCCGGTCGAAGAATTAAACAGCCTTCGAAAATTTAATAGTAATTTAGAAGGACACCCAACTCCGAGATTTCCATATGCAGAAGTTGCAACAGGGTCGCTCGGGCAAGGACTGTCCATTGCATGTGGGCAAGCAATCGGAACATCAAATTTACCAAAAATATACGTCCTTTTGGGAGACGGGGAAATGGCAGAAGGACAGGTTTGGGAGGCGGCAAATTTTGCTTCTTACTACAAACTCAATAATTTAATCGCGATTATTGACGTTAATCGTTTAGGACAGAGTCAGGAAACTATGTTTTCTGATTTTATAGAGGAGTATATAGATAGGTTTAGGTCTTTTGGTTGGGAAGCAATCGGAATCGATGGCCATAATTTGTTAGAAATCGAAAGGGCTTTTAATGTTGCGATCGACAATCCAAATAAGCCATTCGCCATAATTGCCCGGACCAAAAAAGGGAAAGGTGTTTCTTTTCTGGAAGATAAGGAAGGTTGGCACGGAAAAGCGTTAAACAAAGAAGAACTACAAAAAGCCTTATTAGAGTTAGGAAATGTTGATGAAAATTTAAGGTTTGACTTAAAAGTTCCAAGCGCTGAGGTCGCCCCCAAAAATTTTTTTGTTCCGCAATTGTCTCGCGATGGATCTCTTCCTGATTATAATATTTTCGTCGCTCGCCAAGATGCGAACGAAAAAAATTTTGTGGGCTCCCCGCGCTTATCACATCAAATTAACGATCAAATTGCGACCCGGGAAGTTTACGGAAAAGTTTTAGCAAAACTTGCTGACAAAAATCCATTAATTTTTGCGTTGGACGGGGACGTAAAAAACTCAACTTTTTCAGAAGATTTTAAAAAAGTCCATCCTGAGCGATTTATCGAATGTTTTATCGCAGAGCAAAATATGGTCGGGGTCGCGACTGGTTTGTCAGCGCGGGGAAAAATTCCTTTTGTCTCGACGTTTGCTTCGTTTTTTACCCGGGCTTTTGATCAGATACGAATGGCAGCTATTTCGAAATCCAATATTAAATTTATGGGTTCACACGCTGGAGTTTCAATCGGACAAGACGGGCCATCGCAAATGGGTCTTGAGGATATCTCGATGTTTGGCGTAATTCCCGGATCGGTTATTTTTCATCCATCAGACGCAATTTCTTGTTCCAAACTAATCCTGCAAATGTTAATACATAACGGAATTTTTTATCTAAGAACATTAAGGTCGAAAACGCCGGTAATCTATAAAGAGGATGAAAAATTTACAGCCGGGGGATCAAAAATCTTAAGGGAATCAAAAGAGGATGTTTTAACCGTTGCCTCATGTGGTACTACGGTCCACGAAGCGCTAAAAGCGTATGAAGAACTTAAAAAAGAGGGAGTTTTAATAAGAGTAATCGATTGTTATTCTGTTAAACCGATCGATAGCAAAACACTTAATGAATCATTAAATGAAACAAAGAAAAAAATTATTATAACCACGGAGGATCATTATGAGCACGGTGGTTTGGGTGATTTTATTTTATCAGCGGTCTCAAAAACAGGAGCGACCGTTGAAAAATTGGCGGTTAGGGAAATTCCGCGGTCTGGAACCCAAGAGGAATTGTTGGATTTTACAGGAATAAATGCTTTGCATATCGTCGACAAAATAAAAAAACTGCTTTAGATTGCAAAAAGTATTCGTATTTTTTACAATGGATTCATGCAGGAGTCAAATGCATTTCAGGAAAAATGGGATAAGAGAAAAATTATATTAGGAGCAGTGGGCATATTGTTAATCGCCGGTTTAATCGGTTACGGTTTAAAAACAAATTTTTTTTCTTCGGGTCTAACAAAATTAATTAAACCGAGTAAGGGAGTCGCCGGAATTTCTTCTTCGGATGAATCAGTCTCTGATCAAGAAGAAGGCTCATCGAGTACCGGTCAGTCATTTTCTCTTCCTGCAAACGAAGTTAGATCGACTGTGGAGCAAAAAATTAATACGATTAAAGAAGAAGTAAATAAAATCAATGTTGTCGAAATCGCATCTTCGTCGCCTCAGGTGCAAAAAGTACTTAACGATTTAAAGGCGATCGAGAATTATCCAAAAGATCAAGCAAAAGACTATTGCAAGAAAATTTGTGATAGTTTATAAATTTTTCAAGCAATATGGAAGACATTAAAAGAAGATTGGAAATAATCTTAAAAAAAATTGATACCGACGGGGAAAGAAAAAAAATAAGAGAGATCGAAGCCGAAAGTGCTGAACCATCTTTTTGGAAAGACCATAATTATGCCTCTTCAAAAATGAAGGAGTTGTCAGATCTTCAAAAAGAGCTCGAAGAGCTCGACCAAGTGGAAGAGTTAATAAGGGACGGCAAAGAAAAAGAAGCAGAAGATATTATCAGTAGGCTCGAGAACTTGTTGTATTTTTCGCATCCCTACGATCAGGGTCCTGCGATTCTATCGATACATTCAGGACAAGGAGGGGTGGAGGCCATGGATTGGGCAGAGATGTTATTTAGAATGTATACCAGATTTTTTGAGAAAAAAGGTTGGCGATACGAAGTAATCGAAGAAATTGCGGGGGAGGAAGCGGGAGTAAAAAGTGTTGTTATTGTGGTAAGCGGCAAATATGTATACGGTTTTTTGAAGGGTGAAGCTGGTACACATCGACTAGTCCGCCAATCTCCGTTTAATGCGGATAATTTAAGACAAACGTCTTTTGCGCTTGTCGAAGTTTTGCCGGAAATCGAAGAAAGTTCCGAAATCGACATAAAAGAAGACGATTTAGACTGGGAATTTTATAGGGCGAGCTCCCACGGGGGCCAAAATGTGCAAAAAGTATCTTCGGCAGTTCGTTTAAAACACAAACCAACCGGAATTGTTGTTACCGCTCAAAAGGAAAGATATCAGGGACAAAATCGGGAAAATGCCCTAAAGATTTTGCGCGCTCGTTTATGGTTGATGCAAGAAGAAAAAATAAAAAAACAAGAGCAGGAATTAAAAGGAGGTTACAAAACCCCGGGCTGGGGGAATCAAATTCGTTCTTATGTTTTACACCCTTATCATATGGTTAAGGACTTGCGTACGGGATTCGAGACATCGGATACACAGGGTGTCTTAGACGGAAATATAGACCAATTTATAGAGGAAGAATTAAAAAAAATTTAAAAATCGACTTTAAAAGGTTGCCAAAAACTTCGATTTATGCAATACTAAAAATGTTTGTCTCCGTAAAAATTCGGAGTAGTTTATTTCTTCGTTTTTAGGTTTTTATTTTTTGTAAGTTGGGGGAGGTGATTAATATAGACAAAGATATTATTAAGGAGGAAGGGGAAAATAAAGAAGAACTGATTCATAAAATAGAAGATACAAATAATCGTTCAATATTTTCGATGAAACTATTAATTTTTCTAGTTATTGTTGTAATTTTGGGAGTAGGAACAGGTTTTTTGTTCAGTAAAAACTCCGGAAAACTCGGTCCTGTCGATATTAATAAGATAAAATCGACATCGAATGTTGCTAAAGGGGAAATAGTCGGTTCGGAAGACACAAAAACTTTTAAAGATACGGCAGAAGGCGTCTTAAAAGAAGGCGGAGTCGACGGAGAGGGACAATATCATTTGGTCAGACCGGGTGGGGATAGCCAAAACGTATACCTAACATCTTCGATCGTGGATTTGTCCAAATACGTCGATAGAAAAGTTAAAGTTTGGGGTGAAACTCAAAAAGCACAAAAGGCTGGTTGGCTTATGGACGTTGGAAGGCTGGAAGTTTTAGATTAATGCTATGATAAAACTCCACAATGTTTCAAAAAAAATCAGTAGCGGAACTCCTATTCTCTCTGATATTTCTTTTGATGTCGAAAAGGGAGAATTCGTTTTTTTAGTCGGGCCCACAGGTTCAGGGAAAACTACTCTTTTTAAACTATTGATTCGGGAAATACTTCCGACGGAAGGAACGATAATCGTCGGAGACTGGGATATCGTAAGACTTCCCAAAAAAAAGATCCCTCATCTCCGAAAAAAAATCGGGATTGTTTTTCAGGATTTAAAACTTTTAATGGATCGCACAATCTTTGAAAATATAGTATTACCCCTAGAATTAACAGGAATAAAAGATAAAGACGCTTTAGAAAAAGTAGAAGAAGTTCTTTTACAGGTCGGTATCGAAAAACACAGGAATAAGTTTCCGATACAACTTTCGGGAGGAGAAAAACAAAGAGCAGCGATCGCCAGAGCACTTATTTTATCTCCAGATATTTTTTTGGCCGATGAACCAACCGCGGATTTAGACCCAAAAACAAGTCAGGAAATCGTAGATCTTTTAGTCGAGATAAATAAGAAAGGGACAACGGTTATTATGGCGACACATAATGCTTCGATAGTTGACACGCTCGAAAGGAGAGTTATTGCGTTAGAAAGTGGTAAAATTGTGAGGGATCAAAAGAAAGGGAAATATGGCTCATCTTAATACAACATGGAAACATATCCGACGTTCACCATACCAGGCGACTGCTGCAATTTTAATAATGACATTGACGTTTTTTATCGTTTCGATTTTCGCGTTTGTATTTTTGGGGTCATCTAAAATAATTAATTTTTTCGAATCAAAGCCTCAAGTTACGGCATTTTTTAAAGATGAAGCAAAACAAGAAAATATAGAAGCATTGGAAGCACAGCTTAACTCAACAGGCAAAATTGCAAATATTAAATTTGTGTCGAAAGAAGAAGCACTCGCAATTTACAGAGAGCAAAATAAAGAAGACCCTCTGCTTTTGGATTTGGTAACTGCGGATATTTTGCCATCGTCGCTTGAAATATCGACTGTAAAAATCGATGATCTTTCGAGTATTTCTGATACGATAAAGAAGTCGCCGTTTATTCAAGAGGTAATTTTTCAAAAAGATGTGGTCTCGTCCCTTACTTCTTGGACAAACGCTTTCCGGCAAATTGGAATTGCCCTTGTCGCTATTTTCTCCTTGGTTTCAATTTTTATAATCGTTACGGTAATCGGTATTAAAATATCTCAAAAGAAATACGAAATCGAAGTTATGCGGCTTTTAGGTGCATCGATGTGGCATGTTAGGTGGCCGTTTATTTTAGAAGGAATATTTTATGCTGTCGCTGGTGCTTTTTTAGGATGGATAATATCTTCTTCGATTCTTTTATATGTATCTCCATTTTTATCTTCCTTTTTGCGCGGTATCCCGATTTTTCCGATTCCATGGATTTTCTTTTTGGAATTATTAGGGGGAGAAATAGTCCTAGCCGTAATACTCGGGGTTATATCCAGTTATCTTGCGGTTTTAAGATATTTAAAATAGGTTAATTTATGGTTTATGGTTTTAAAATTAAAAATAAAATATGCAATACCAATAATAGTTTTATTAATTGGGACAATATTTTATTTCCCATTTAATAATTCTTTTATTTTTGCCCAGGAAGTTACACCAACGTCCACACCTACGCCTACTCCGGACTCTTCGTCTCAAGAACTAGAAAAGCGCCAAAAAGAAATTCAGGAATTGCAAACTAAAATTTATGATCTTCAAAAACAATCGAATACGCTATCTTCACAAATCGCGGTAATGGATAGCCAAATAAAATTGACCCAGCTTAGGATTAATTCGACAAAACAGGAAATCGAAATACTTGGTAAAGATATCGGCACTGCGACAAAAAAAATTTCTAATTTAGAGACAGCATTAGATGACATCACAAAAGCACTTCTTAATAGAATTATCGTTACGTACGAAATCGGCACGGTTCAGCCTTTTCATGTGCTTTTATCGTCGAGTACTGTTTCTGATTTTTTCACGCGCTTAAATTATTTAAAAATCGCACAAGCCCACGATAAAAAATTAATTTATGAAACTCAACAGGCAAAAAATGATTATCAAAACCAAAAAGAAATTTTCGAGGTAAAAAAAGAAAAGGTGGAATCGCTCAAAAAACAGCTTGAGGTATACACGATGCAGGTAGACAAAGAGAAAAAAGACAAAGAAAATCTACTCGCTACAACCAGAAATTCAGAAACAGAATACCAAAGAAGACTCGCAGCAGCGCTTAGAGAATTAAATCAAATCCAGAGTGCGGCAAAATTTTTAGTAACCTCAGAACCAAGAGATGTTAAAAGAGGAGATGTAATCGGTCTTATGGGAAATTCGGGTTATTCTACCGGTCCTCATCTTCATTTTGGAGTTTACAATATATCTTCTATAGCAGATTATGATTATTATTCATCATACGAGGATCCATCGAATGTTTTAGAGCCAAAAAACGTAGAATGGGATACGGGATGCGGTAATGATCCAAATGGATTCACGTCAACCGGGAAGGGCTCTTTTTCCTGGCCGTTGTCGACAGATAACCTTTATATTTCCCAAGGTTTTGGCAATACATGCTGGATATGGATGTATCGGGGTAGACCACATCCTGCCTACGATCTCGTAAACAACACGAGTATTGCCGTTAAGGCGGTAGAAGACGGAAAAGCCTATGTTTGCAGAAATTGTACCGGGGACGGCGGAAACGGAGTGTTTATATTCCACGCAAATGGTAAAATGACATTGTACTGGCATTTACAATGAAATGGAAAAAAATATGGATTTTTTTCTTGATCTTCTTAGTGTCCCCTTTTTTTGTTAAAAACCAGATCTTCGCAGAGACAACAATTGTAATAAATGAATTTCTAGTTGATCCAGACGCAGATCAGTGGGTGGAGCTCTATAATAAAAGTGACGGCTCTATTGATATAAGTGGATGGTTTATCGACGACAGTGGCGGAACAGAAAAATTTACAGTGCCACCAAACGCGATTATCGGGGCAAAAGAATTTAAAGTTTTTGGAAGCGGCCATTTTAATTTAAACAGGGCGAGTGCTGACACGATTAATCTAATAAATGGCTCGGCAATAGAAGACAGTTATTCATACGGAACAGGGCCTGGGACTAACAAATCGTATGGGAGAGAAAAAGACGGAGAAAATAACTGGGTAATTTTTGATAGTCCAACTAAAGAGACATCTAATAATACCTCAAATGCGGTTTTAATAGTTACGCCTACTTCTTCTCCAACTCCGACTTCTAAACCAACGCCTACTCAAAAACCAACTTCTACGCCAAAGCCTACAGCTACAACAAAGCCTACTCCGACAACTAAAACTGAATCAGCGATTAAAAAAACCCAAGTTACGTTGGCAAGTAAACAATCAGAAACAGAAGTTAACGAAAATCAAAGCACTAACATTTCGTTGTCTAAGACTTATTCGAAGAATAATAAAAACGTTGATCTGGATGAATCAAGTCATTCATCGATTTTGGGAGATCAAGTTTTCGGAAGTTCTGCTGCAGAAATAAAACCGTCCATAAGCAAAATATCTCCAACGGAAGTCGTAAAAACACTGGGAAGTTTTAAAAATAACCTATCGAAGATATTTATCTTTTTTGGCGTTGCTTTTCTGATCGCATGTAGTATACTTATTTTTCGAAGCTACCGAGCTTTAAAAAAAGTTAAAAATAACGATAAAATATGAAGAAAATTTTTCTGACGAAAAGCTTTAAAGAAACACAAAATTTAGGGAAAAAGTTAGCGCCTGAGATTATCGGTGGGAAGGTATTAGCTTTCTACGGAAATTTGGGGAGTGGAAAAACAACATTTATTCAGGGTTTGGCAAAGGGATTAGGTATTAAGAACAATATTATATCGCCGACATTTATATTAATAAGAACTTATGATCTGAAATCTAGAATATCAAAATTTTATCACATCGACTTATATCGAATTGACGGCGAAAAGGAGATTGATGGATTAGGTATAGAAGAACTAATAAATAATCCCTCAAATATTATTGCTATCGAATGGGCAGAAAAGATTAAAAATATTTTACCAAAAAAAAGAATCGATATATATTTTAAGGAAAGTTCCGAAAACGAAAGACAAATAACGATCGAGAGGATCGATTAAATTATGGATGAAAAAATAAACAAAGCGATAGATGTTTTAAAAAGAGGAGGTGTTGTTATTTTCCCAACAGACACGGCGTTTGGAATCGGGTGTTGTATTAATAATAAAAGCGCTGTAGAAAAATTGTTTAAAATCCGGAAAAGGCAAGAAACCAAGCCTGTTCCGGTTTTAGTCGATTCTATGGAAATGGCTAAGAAATATTTAATGCCGGTTCCAGAAGAAGTCGTCGATAAATTAATAAGGCCTTATTGGCCAGGTGCCTTAACAATTGTTTTAAAATGTAAAGTTAGTAAAGTTTTGAATCTTGTTCGGGCAGGCGGAGAGACATTGGGCGTTCGTATGCCAAACCATCCTGTGCCGATTTCCTTAATCAAAGGGTTAGGCGTGCCGATTTTAGGATCATCAGCAAATTTTAGCGGAGAAAATACCCCGTATGAATTTAAAGATCTAAATCCTAAATTAATAAAAATGGTAGATTATGTCTTGCCCGGACAGTCTTTAGCGAATAAAGCGTCGACCATTATAGATTGCACTAAAACCCCATGGAAAATATTACGTGAGGGAGCAATACAAATTTCCAATTTCCAATCTCCAACCTTCAATAATTCAAAGAATAAGGCAATATTGTTGATCGACACTGCGGATAATAAAGAGATTAGAGTTGGGTTAAAAATCGACGGAAAAGAATATGTCGATCATCAGGTAATCGATTTCAGAAAAGCGCAGGTTGTGTTGCCGATGATCGACAAGATATTAAAAAAACATAAATTAAATATTAAGAATATAAAAAAGATCGAAGTAAATCAGGGGCCAGGGTCATTTACTGGGATTAGGGTCGGTATATCGGTCGCTAATGTGCTTTCGTTTGTATTAAAGATTCCGGTAAATAGTCAAAGAGCGAAAAAGTACGTTGCGCCAAAGTATATATAATATATATACTGTTTGTATGAAGGATTTTTTCCGTCATCTTTTTATTCCGCGCGAATCAAATAATCATCGCTCTAAAATACTCCATCACAAAGTAATTATCGTATTAATCCTTTTTTTATTTCTGGGACAGTTTTTAACGACTTCTTTAAAGCAAAATTTTTCTCAGATACTCGGAGTTTCGACTAATATCACTACTCAGGAACTTCTATTGATTACAAATCAAAGACGGCAAGAGCTCGGGCTTAAACCTCTGGAACTAAACGAAAAACTTTCCGAAGCAGCGAGCCTAAAGGCGGTTGACATGTTTTCGAAGAATTACTGGGCTCATAATGCGCCCGACGGCACCACTCCGTGGGTTTTTATAAAAAAAGAAAGTTATGACTACCTTTACGCGGGGGAAAATTTAGCCAGAGGATTTAGTACATCCGACGAGGTAGTCGATGGTTGGATGGGAAGCGCGAAACATCGTGAAAATATGCTCTCTAAAAATTATCAAGATGTTGGGTTTGCTGTAGTTAAGGGCAGTCTATTGGGAGAAGATACGGTTTTAGTCGTTGAGATGTTCGGATCGGAAAAATATCCTTCGAGTCGGGCCGTTTCGCGTGTCAGTAATTCGGCGACAAATTCGTCTCTTTTGACAGAAAAACCAAAAATAGTAAAAGATAATCAAGCTTCGATCCTTTTTGCAGGTGTAAAAAACTTTCCGTCGATAGATAGTTCTTCGCTGTCGTCCAAATTGTCTATTTTTATAATAATTTTATTTATTTTAGTTCTTATTTTAGATATGATTATTATTGAAAGAAGGAAAGTCGCGCGAGTGGTCGGCCATAATCTAGATCATGTTTTGTTTTTTATATTTATCCTTATTCTTACTGTATTTCTGACACGAGGATTAACGCTTTAATGAAAAATAATATAAAACGGCATTTAGGTTATTATCTTTCCATTTTGCTGTTGTTGATTTTAGGTATTTTTACAGTAATTCAAGTGTCCTATGATAAGAAGCTTCAACTAACGGTGATCGTTCTTACGACTATTTTCTATGTTGTATGGGGTATATTGCATCACAGATTGCATCACGACTTAAATTCAAAAATTGTGATAGAATATATTCTTATTGGAAGTCTGGGGCTTGCTATAACATTATTTATTTTAAAAGGATATATATGAAAGGAGTAATTCTAGCAGGAGGATTAGCGACAAGATTAAGGCCTTTAACATGGGTTACGAACAAACATTTGCTTCCTATATATAATAAGCCGATGATTTTTTATCCCTTAGAGGCGATGGCTAAAGCAGGAATAAAAGAAGTTTTGCTCACGAGCTCTCCTGATCACTCCGGTCATTTTGCGAGCTTACTAAAATCGGGTGAAGACTTCGGACTTAAATTGTATTATGCGGTTCAAAAAAATCCAAAAGGTGGAATTTCTGATGCGATCTCTTTGGCAGAAGAATTCGCAGAAAATGGAAAAATTTTAGTTTTATTAGGAGACGGAATTTTTAATTTTAATCTAAAAAATATTGTTGAAGAATTTGATAAAAAAGAAAAAGGCGCGATCGTTTTTGGAATCGAAATGCCGACCGATTCGGGACAATACGGTGTAGTGGAATTAGATTCTGAAAATAAAGTTTTGTCGATCGAAGAAAAGCCGGAAAATCCAAAATCGAATATTGCACAGACAGGAGTATATATGTATGACGCAAGGGTATTTTCTTTTATCCAAAAATTAAAACCCTCAAATAGAGGAGAACTTGAAGTAACTGATTTAAACAATCATTATCTCAAGGAGGGTACATTGGAATGTCGTATCTTAGATTGGTGGATCGACGCCGGAACATCCTTCGATGAATTATTAAGAGCAAATAATTTGGTTGCGGAAAAGGTTAAACAAGGAGAACTGCAATGAGTATAGCAACACTAGAAGAAGCGAAAAAAGTTACAACAAATAATCTTGAAGGCAAGGAAAATGGATGGCTTATCGAATTATATAAAGACGGAGAAAAAACTCTTGCCTATATGACTATGATAAAACCCGGGATGTTTAAAGGCTATCATCTTCACAGGGTGAGAAAAGCAAGATACTTTTGTGTTAAGGGAACGGTAAAAATTATTCTTTATAAAAACAAACAAAGAGAAGAATACGTGTTGAGCGGAGAAAAGCCCCAGCGTCTTTTTATCCCCGACAATATTGCAACCGGGCTGTTAAATATAGGAAACGAAGATGTGTGGTTGATCAATTTTCCAGATCCGCCGTATGATCCAAACTTAAAAGACGAGCAAGTAGAATACACAGAAGAAGAATTAGAGCGCGGTATTACTAAATAATTTTTCTCCTCTTTATCTTATGATCAAATGCATGTTTGAAGATAGTAAAAAAACAGTTTTTTTGCGACACGTTGTGGTTGACATGCTCGTATTGAATAAGAATAACCAAATCCTTTTAGTAAAAAGGGCGCCCCGCTTAACACGGGGAAATAAATATACGGTGCCAGGAGGATATTTAAACAGGGATGAAAACTTAGTGGAGGGAGCCTTAAGAGAATTTAAGGAAGAAACCGGATTTGACGGGAGAATACTTCATCTTTTTATGATTAATGATAACCCGAATAGGCGAAAAGAGGACAGGCAAAATGTGTGTTTTGTATTTATCGCAGAAGTAATAAGTGGAGAAAAAAAACTTAACGACGAGGTAACAGAAATTAAATGGTTTGATTTAGAAAATATTCCCGGAGAAGACGCTTTCGCTTTTGACCATCGGGAAATGATAGAATTATATTTTGAATACCTTAAAAAACCATTTGAGTTACCTATTTTAGGATTTAATAAAAAAATATGAAATTATTAGTTACGGGAGGAGCTGGTTTTATCGGGTCAAATTTTATTTTGTATTGGATAAAAAATCATCCAGACGATAAAATCGTAAATCTAGATAAACTGACATATGCAGGAAATCTTGAAAACTTAAAGGAAATAGAGAAAAATCAAAATTACTCTTTTGTCCGCGGTGATATTTGTGACGCTAAGACAGTAAATAATGCCATGCAGGAAATAGACTTTGTTGTCCATTTTGCAGCAGAAAGCCACGTCGACAGGTCGATCGCAGAGCCGGCAACTTTTGTGATGACCAATGTTATCGGTACACAGGTATTATTGGACTCGGCAGTTAAAAATAATGTAAAGCGATTTCATCATGTTTCGACAGATGAAGTATTCGGTAGCCTTGAACTCAATAATTCGAACAAGTTTAATGAACGAACAAATTACAATCCCAGAAGCCCTTATTCAGCAAGTAAAGCGGGTTCAGATTACTTGGTAAGAGCTTATTTTAGTACATACGGTCTACCAATCACTGTCACAAATTGTTCAAATAATTTTGGGCCTTACCAATTTCCGGAAAAAATAATTTCTCTTGCGATCACTAACATTTTGGAAAATAAAAAAATACCGATTTATGGTGACGGCTTATATGTTAGAGACTGGTTGTATGTGGAAGACCATTGTCGCGCAATCGAAGCTGTTTTGCAAAAAGGGAAAATAGGAGAAGCATACTGTGTCGGAGGCTTAACAGAAGATATAAATAATTTAGAGATCGCTAAAAAAATAATTAAAATTCTCGGTAAAGATGAAAGCTATATAGAATTTGTAAAAGACCGACCCGGTCATGATCGAAGGTATGCAGTCGACTGGTCAAAGATAAAAAACGAATTGGGTTGGCAACCTCTTTATAGTCTTGATGAATGGCTTGAAAAAACAGTCAAATGGTATACAGAAAATGAAAGTTGGTGGAAAGCGGTTAAGACAGGGGAGTACCAAAGATATTACGAAAAACAATATGGCAGGAATTAAAATAATCGGAACTGGTTTGTCTGGTCTCATTGGTACCCGAATTATTGAATTATTGGACAAAGATTACAATTTTGAAAATTTAAGCCTCGATACTGGGATCGATATTACGGTTAAAGAAGACGTTTTTAATAAATTTAAAGACTCAGAAGCAGAATTTGTAATTCATTTGGCTGCAAAAACAGATGTTGATGCCTGCGAAAAAGATAAACAAAAAGATAGCGAGATATTAACATATAACGATATTAAAACTAGGGAGGATGCTTGGATAAAAGAAAAAACGGCGTGGGCGGTAAATGTTTTAGGTACTAAAAATATCGTTGAGGCGTGTAAATATTTTAAAAAAAAATTAATCTATGTATCGACAGATTTTGTCTTTGACGGGGTGAAAGGTGATTATTCAGAAAAAGATAAGCCTAATCCGATCAATTGGTACAGCAGGACAAAATACGAAGGAGAACAAATAGTTAAAACTCTAGATGGTCAATGGATAATATTAAGAACAGCCTATCCTTATAGGGCAAAATTTGAAAGAAAAGATTTTGTAAGAGGAATACTAAGTAGGCTTCGGTCGGGCGAAAAACTCGCGATGGTCGAAGATCATATAATCGCGCCGACTTTTATCGATGATTTCGTAATAGCCCTGGATTATTTAATTAAAAATAGGATTTTCGGCATTTTTCATATTGTTGGAAGCCAGTTTGTTTCTCCCTACGAATCAGCTCTGTTAATTTCTGAAACGTTCGGGTTAGA
>JAMCZG010000042.1 GCA_023485715.1 Patescibacteria group bacterium | reverse complement strand
ATAGGTAATTTTGTCTGTGATTTGCTTTAATAGTAAATTTCTCATACTCTAATAGTAGATTTAAGAATCATAAATCTTTATTTGGTTTTAATCAGAATGTAGTTTATAATAAAATTATGAACGGTAGGGTGTTATTGGAAGTTAAGACTTCCCGAAAAGGCGAGGAGACTCCCGAGGCGATGGTCCAGTTTTTAGCGAGCCTTACAAACCTTAAAAAAAGATTTTTACTTTTCGGAAGACTGGGTGTTCCGATGACTCTGGAAATCGCTGTAGTAAACCAAACGATCCATTTTTACATCTCAGTTCCTTCGAAATACCAGACGTTTATCGAAAGCCAAATTATTTCCCAATACCCCAAAGCGCTTTTGGTTAAATCAAAAGATTATATTCCCGACGTTTTAAAAAACGATACAACTCTTTCTTTGGGACAGTTAAGGCTTTCCCACGGATTTATGTACCCGATTAGGACTTATAAAGATTTTAAAGACGTGGACCCGATGTCTTCGTTATTAAGCGTCTTGTCAAAAACTTTAGCAGAGGATATTGTTTCGATCCAATTAACTTTAATTCCGGTTAATAATTCGTGGCAAAAAAAGGGGGACTGGGCGATCCACAACAAAGAAAAGGATTCAGAAGGTGTAACCCACACCAATCCGTATTCAAAGCAAATCACAGACAAAATTACCTATAACGGGTTTAAAACAGGGATCAGAATCGCAGTTAATTCTTCCACAAAAGAGCGCAGTAAACATCTTTTATACGAAATCGCGAACAGCTTTTCTTCGTTTAACAACCCATCAGGAAACAGTTTTTTATTCAAAAGAGTGGTATTGCAGCGGTCTTTGATCAAAAGATTAATAAAAGGGCGGAGTAAATATTTTATACCGAACTCACAAATTTTAAACGTCGCAGAACTTGCGACGATTTTCCATTTCCCCACACTTAAGCTTTCGACGATCCATAATGTCTCCTGGCATAAAACGATTCTCTCCGATCCTCCCGAAACGCTTCCGGTCGCCGATGGATTAACCGACGAAGAAAAAAAGGAAATCAATTTTTTTGCACAGACAGAATTTAAAAACAAAATGAGCGTGTTCGGGATAAAAACAAAAGACAGAAGAAAACACGTTTACGTTATCGGAAAAACAGGAACCGGAAAATCCACATTAATCGCAAACATGGTTATTTCCGATATCAGAAAAGGGAAGGGGGTTTGCGTTATCGATCCCCACGGGGATCTGTCGGAAATTTTATTAAATTACATCCCGTCTTTCAGGGTTAACGATGTTGTTTATCTGGATCCGGCGGACACGTCTCACCCGTTTGCGTTTAACCCTTTGGAAGTGAAAAATCCTACACAAAAAGAGCTTGTGGTTTCTGGGATTATTTCGATTTTCCAAAAGCTCTATGCGCATTTCTGGGGTCCGAGGCTCGAATACATACTTCGAAACGCGCTTTTAAGCATCATTGACATGCCTGATGCGACTCTTCTTATGGTGCCGGAGATTCTAACAAACGACGAATTCCGAAGCAAAGTACTCGAAAAACTGACAGACCCGATATTAAAAAGTTTCTGGGTAAACGAATTTGATAAAATGCCGCCAAGGCTTAAAAGCGAAGCAATGTCTCCGATTTTAAACAAGGTAGGCCAATTTATATCTTATTCAACGATGAGAAATATCATTAAAAACCCAAAATCGACGATCGACTTTGAAAAGATTATGGAGGAAGAAAAAATTTTACTTTTAAACTTATCACAGGGGAAAATAGGGGAAGATAACGCGGCACTTTTGGGCGCGATGACGATCACAAAACTTCAGCTTGCGGCGATGAACAGGGTTAATAAACTGGAAGAGGACAGAAAAGATTTCTATTTATACGTCGACGAGTTTCAGAATTTTGCGACGACAAGCTTTGTCAAGATTTTATCCGAAGCAAGAAAATACCGGCTTAATCTAATTTTAGCAAACCAGTATATCGCCCAAATCCCGGAAGACGTCAGGTCTGCAATCTTCGGAAACGCGGGAACGATGATGTCATTTTTAATCGGCGCAGAAGACAGCCGTTATATGGTGCGCGAGTTTGGGGAACGGTTTAAAGAGGAAGATTTATTAGCGCTCGGGAATTACCAGGCTTTAATTAAGATCGCGATCGACGGGATTACGCAATCTCCATTTTTATGTCAGACTTTGCCTTTGCCAAAAAGCGCAACACAAAACAGGGAAAAGGTAATTAAGAGTTCGCGTGAAAGATACACAAAATCAATTTAATAATTTTCAATTTACAATTTTCAATCAATTTTTAATTACCCAATGTTTAAAAATTTAAACATTTAGATTTCACTGAAAATTTAAAATTTCGAATTTAAAATTAGGGGAGGCTTAGCTTAATTTAGACCTTCTTCTTAAGAGGTATCCCAAAGCTCCGGCTGGGATAAGTCCAAATAACGGAAGCATTTCTGGTCCGGTAGGAGGTGTCGTTGTAACTGTCGGTTGCGGGAATACTTTGAGTCCGCCTTTTGTCGTTGGAACTTGAGTCGGTGTTACAACCTGTTTTTGTATGCAAAATTGGCTGTTGTCCTGGCTTATCTGATTTGTCGCTTCGACAGTCGCAATCGCTTGGTTTACAACACAAACAATCCCTTTGTCGTTTGGTAATTGGTCACCTGGCACTACTTTTCCTTGGATGTCGAACGTTTTTGTTTCGTTCGGATTTAATCCGTCGATTGAGAAGCTTAAAATTTTCATGCTTGCTTCGAAGCTTCCTGCGCCCGAAACAAAATTTACAAATTGTGGAAATACGTCTCTAACGTTTATTTTATTAAGCCTTGCTGATCCAGTGTTAGTTACATTGACCTTAAAACTCACTGTTTGATCCGGAGAATATTTAATATCATTAACGTCGAGATTATCGACGAATGTGTTTGTTTTAGGATTTAAAACGGTTTTGTTCACCGAAATGTTTCCCACTTGTTCGCAGGTTACTCCGCCGCCGTAAATCGGCTGGCACGACGTGTCAGCGCTTACAACGCTGGATGCGAATAAGTAGAAAACACCGATTGCAAAAATAGACAATAAAACGTTTTTCATATTGAACAACGGCATTATATATAACATTATAGGATTTGTCAACCCCCTTTACTTGATCCGCCAGAGCTTACTTTTCGCCTTTTCAATTCTATCCGAATACGGCTCAAAGAGCGCTCTTTGGCGGATCTTCGTCGGAAATTGCAAGGCAATTTCCTCCTTGACAAATAAAATATTATATGGTGTAATAGCAATGCTTCAGGCTTCAAGAGAATTCCCACGTAGACAAAGCTCAAAGCCAAAGATGTAAAGCAAAATTTTTATTTTAATCTCGAATCTCATATGGCATACAAAAAAACAACTTCAGTTCCAAAATCTAAAACTTCTACAGACGAAAAAACAGAAAAACCTTTGGAACCCAAAGAAACTAAATATGTCGACAATCTTGTGGGGGAGCCAATTCCTGCGGCCGAAAAACCCACTTTTACGCCTATGTCTATTCCGCCTGCGCCACCAGTTCACGCATACAATAACGGAAACGGAAACATGATCCGACCCGACATGGCTGTTGCCACAGAACAAGTTGCGGGAATTTTAGATATCCAGCCCGAAGGCCACGGATTTTTAAGGCCAAAGTTTATTCCGTCGATGCGGGACATTTATATTTCCCAATCCCAGATCCGGAGATTTTTGCTCAGGCCGGGGGACATGGTTTCGGGCCTAGCACGGCCTCCAAAAGACACGGAAAGATATTTTGGTCTTTTAAAGGTAGAAAAAGTCAACGGAATTTCGGCTGACGAGTCGATAAAAAGGCCGTATTTTGACGACTTAACACCGATGTATCCGAAAAAAAGAATCGCTTTAACAACAAAGAAATCACCGCTTTCCAC